>JBAXBM010000012.1:0-19228 GCA_037141995.1 Candidatus Omnitrophota bacterium | reverse complement strand
GCCGACCATGATAATATCCGGGTCCTGACGCAGGATCGCCCTTAACCCGGCGGAAAAAGTAAGCCCCGCTCTGGGATTAATCTGCGTCTGACGTATCAGGGGCAGTTCATACTCCACAGGATCTTCAATAGTCAGGATATTCTTTTCCATGGAATTGACCGTTGTCAACGCCGAATAAAGGGTCGTTGTTTTACCGCTGCCCGTGGGCCCCGTCACCAGAATAATACCGTTAGGATACCGGATGAGACGTTCAAAGAAAGACAGCTCCTCATGTGAAAGACCAAGGTCCTGCAGGCCCAGAACAACCGTAGATTTATCCAACAGGCGCATCACCAGGTTCTCGCCGTGCACCGTCGGATAAACAGACACTCGCACATCAAGGCTCTTATTTTCAATCACCAGGCTGATCCTGCCGTCCTGAGGTTTGCGGGACTCCGCAATATCCGCCCCGGAAATCAGTTTTATCCTGGAAACAATAACCTTGTGCAGCTCCTTGGGAAAATTATAAACCTCATACATAATGCCGTCGACCCTGTTGCGCACCAGCGTCCCTTTGGGACCGGGCTCCACGTGAATATCTGAAGCCCTGTCCTTAACGGCGCGCATGAACATCATGTTCACAAGCTTGATGATCGGGGCTTCTTCAGCAACTTCAGCCGGATCTTTACCGTCTTCGGACATTTTTTTGACATCAATCGATCCAATGATCTCGGTCATGGACCCGGACGTTGTCGCATAATAAGCATCAAAGATGCGCTGGACCCCTTTTTCCGTCGTAAGCACCGTATCGATATTTTCAATCTTGCTGACCTTCCGCACCTGGTCAAGCGCCACAATATCATCGGGATTAACCATGGCGACGGTAAGGGCCGGGCCCAGTTTAAAAAGAGGGACCACTTTATATTTCTTCACAATACTTTCCGGGATCAACTTGATCAACCCCGCATCAATGACATAATCATTGAGATCCATATACGCCACGCCCAAAGAAGCCGCGCGCACACTCATGAGATCATTCTCGGAAGCATACCCCAATTTCTCAAGAGCCTGCTCCAGGGAAAGCCCCGTACGCTTCACTTCCTCTTTGGCCCTGTCAATCTGAATCTGGGTAATAAACCCTTGCGTTAACAGCAGGTCTACGGTAGACATTGTTCCCCCCGCACATGACTCGTGGGCGCATCGCCCTCCTCTGCCCGACGGATCTCCTGCGCAAAGACCGCGCCATCCTTAACCACTTTGGCCGAAATAAAAATCAACAAATCCAATTTATCCGTGGACACCGTATCGCGGCTGAAAAGTTTACCCAAAAAAGGGATATTCATCAGTAAAGGAATACCCGAAATACCCTTGGTCTTCTGGTCCACCAGCAAACCGCCGATAACAATCGTCTCTCCGTCCCTCATGACAACGCGTGTTTCCGCTTCACGGGTCAGGATAACGGGATATTTATTGTCCCCGATCGTTTCCGTATAAGATGTCACCGCGGGATGGATGACCATGCTGATATCATTGCCGACGCCGACCTGAGGGATGACTTTAAGCTGTATGCCGATATCCTGATAATAATCCAGCGTAACCGTCGCCACACCAACAGCCCCGGCTCCCGTGACATTGCTTTGCAGGGTCGGCTATTTTGGCCCGTGCCACATAGCTACCTCTTGATTATTCAGCGCCAAGATCCGCGGCGCGCTCAGGATATTCGACTGCGCAGACTGTTCCAGGGCATGCGCCATGACCTCAAACTGAGTCCCCGTCAACTTCTTAAAAACAACTTCGGGCCCTAAATTAAAAGGATGCGTGACTGTGACCGGATTCGTGGCGGTCCCTCCCAGGGGCGCAAAACCATACGGCGCCGTCAACGATGTCGCCATATGCCCGCCGACGGAGCTTTTCACCTCCCCATTGGAACTTATGGCGCTCTGCGTGATATCACTGACTTCCGCTCCGGAAGATCCTGTCGCCCAATCAATCCCCATATCCTTGAGCTTGTTTTTCTTAACCTCAATGATCTTAGTCTCAATAAGGACCTGGGACGGCCTGACATCGACCTTCTTAACGACTTCCTTCATTTTCTCTATCACTTCCGGAATGTCCGTCACAACCAGCACATTCGAGCGGAGCCCCGCGTCATCTCCAGTCACCCTTTTCTGCTTACCCAGGGACTCTCCCTTGCCCCCCGCGAACTCCCAGCCGCCTTCATTCTTTGTCTGTAAGACCGCAATTTTGCCCCGAGGGGAAAGAAGCTGCTGCAACGTCGCCTGGGTTAACTGCGCATCAAGATATTTCAAATTAAAAACTTCCGTCTTCAGGGTGGACTCCTGCTTCCTGAGAAAAGCGATTTTTTCGTTTGAACCCACCGTGATAATATTCCCTCTTTTCTGGTAACCGAGATTGCTGATATCCAGAACCGACTCCAGCGCCTCATCCCAGGTCACGTCCACCAGCTTCAACGTTATCGTGCCGACCACTTCAGGCGTAGTGATAATGTTCATGCTGCTTTTAGACGCAATAATCTTCAACGCATCCAGGATGTCCGCTTCATTCAGATCCAGCGTAAACACCTCTGCCTCTGCATCCGCTTGAAGTATCGCCTGATCCTCCTCAGACTCCCCGGCAATAGCAGCCGGCGCCTGCGCCCACGCATTGCCCGGCATAAGACAAAAAACCGCCCAAGAAAATGTCAACAGCAGAATACCCGCGAACCTGATGCCTGATTTGATTTTCTTCATTGAGACTCCCTCTTCAACGTACGCCTTCAACCCGGATTGTGCATTTTGCCGTATTTCACCGACGATACTATTCGCATAAGAACAGGCAGATTCAACAAAAATCCGCCTATCACAATTCAAGTTCAAGTTCCTTTATCCCATCACTCAAAACAACCTTATCTTTCTTGATATCAACAACCGTCTTGCCATCGACGGTGTCACCGACCTTGACAATCGCATGCTTGATGATCGCTTCAGGATCATTCTTGCTCCAAAGGATACCGGTGAGGTCCTTTTCGACAGCCACTTTCTTTGCCTTCGTGGCATCTTTACTGATAATGGGAAGAACCAGGGGACCCGGCCTGTCTTGGCCCAGAAGAGCCGCAACACCGGGCATAATTTTTTCCGAGAGAGCCCGTACCGCAACAGGAGACGGCCTGACGGGGGGCTTCACTTTTTTAAACGCTTGGAATGCCAGAAAGATGAATATTAAAATGAGAACAGCAACGGTGATCAGCTCAAAGATTGTTTTTTTATTCATCATTGTCAGGACCCATTATCAGATTATCAGGCAGACTAAAAGTCTTACTAAAACTATAATAATTCCTGGCGATAAAAGATAGCCAATTCAAAGAAATATTTTATCGCAAGTCCTGATGCCTGCCGTCACTTCTCTCCCAGCAGCTCCCTTATCTTGGCAAGCAGGACCACAGGATCAAACGGCTTGACGATATACGCATCAGCCCCGACATCCGCCCCCATTTTCTTGTCGCTCTCCTGTGCGCGGGCGCTGAATAAAATAATGCGGATATTTTTATATTTCTGATCAAACTTAATGAGGCGGCAAACCTTATACCCCTCCATTTTGGGAAGCATAAGATCCAATATCATAAGATCCGGATTCTCACGATGGGCCATTTCAAGCCCCTCCTGACCGTCGTACGCCTTGATAACCTGATAACCATTGGCCTCAAGCCTGAGCGTTAAAATATCGCTCATATCTTTTTCATCGTCAACAATGAGTATCTTCCTAGACATTAATCCTTCTCCTTAAACACCTTGCTTTACACATCCCTGAATCTTCGCTCCTGAATAGGCAAAAGAAATGAAAAAACAGACCCCTTGCCAAGCGCGGACTTGGCCCATATTTTACCGTGATGCCGTGTGATAATCTGCCGGCAAATAGCCAGTCCCAGGCCGGTGCCGCCAGTTTTTCTGTCGTTGAGATTTTTAACTTGCTGAAAAGCCTCAAAAAGCTTGGGCAAATCCTCTTCCTTCATCCCGCACCCGGAGTCTTCGACAGCCACACACACCGTATTCCCCTGGGCCCAGGCCTTGACACTGATCGTGCCCTGATCCGTGAACTTAATGGCATTATTGATCAAATTCGTCACAACCTGCACAATCTTGTCGCGGTCAAAGCGGATGATCGGGATGCCCTCCGCACAGTCAACAACAAGCTCAAGCTGTTTTTTCCCGGCCACCAGGGCCATAGCTCCGGCGACCTCCCGGATCACCTCACCCATCGCATGCTCATGCACATCAAACCGTTCGCGGCCGGATTCCAGTTTCTGAAAATCAAGGACATTATCAATCAGCCGGTGCAAACGATCTGCATTATTTCTCACAATGGTCAAAAGGCGCCGCTGTTCCGAAGTGATTTCTCCCACAAGTCCATCCAGGATCACACCCGCCCCCTCTTTGATGGGGCCTAAGGGCGTACGCAATTCATGCGAAACCACCGATATAAACTCGGATTTTATCGCAACCATCCGCCGGACTTCTTCCTCCAGCCGCTTGCGTTCCGTGATATCCTCATTAACCGCAATGAAATGCGTGATCTGGCCTTGCGCGTTCTTGACCGGAGAAATCGAATCACTTGCCCAGAAAAATTCTCCATTTTTTTTCTTATTGTAAATCTCCCCCCGCCATTCCCTGCCGGCCAGGACCGTATCCCATAAATCTTTATAGAATTCAGGCGAATGCACGCCAGACTTAAGGATGCCCGGTTTTTTGCCCAGCACTTCAGCCTCAGAGTATCCGGTCAGCTGTGTAAATTTTGGATTAACATACTGAATGGCTCCATCAATATCCGTGATCATGATCATGGCCGGGCTCTGTTCCACCGCCCGCATCATCTGGGTCAGCTTGGCATTCTTTTGCTCCAGCTCCTTATAAAGGATCCGCATGCCTTCATTCGCTTTCCGAAAAACACCTTTGGCACTTTCCAGGATTTCCTTAATCTTTAATTGGACTTTAACCCTGGCTTTAACATCTTCAGCCACAATGGGCTTATTAATAAAATCTGTTGCGCCCCACTCGAGACCCTTGCATTTATCCTCAAAATTAATAAATGACGAAACTAAAAGGACGAAAATATCATCATGTTCTTTATTTTCGCGCAGCTGTTTTAAAAATGACAGCCCGTCCTGGCCCGGCATATAAACATCCAGCAAAATAAGATCCGGGCTCTTTTTGGCAATCTCTGCCATCGCAGCCCGGGTTGAGTCAACTTCCGTAATAACAAGATTGCTGCCTATTGTTGTTACAATCCCCTTCAACACAGCCCGATCAACCGGATTATCATCAACGATTAAAATGTGATATTTACGGTCAAACATAGCACCTCACCATTAAATGGCTTCTTAATAAAGGATAATATTTTTTAATATTATACTTCATAGATTTTTTTTCACTTACATTTTCGCATTTTTCATGCTGCCCATGAAATGAAAAGCCACCCGAACGCCAAGCCCGGTCACCCACTCCGGCTCAGACACGCCAGAATGCGACAGGCCAATGACTAGAATTATCGAAGGAAAATCCGTCAAGGATTAAGATTGGACATTGCGGAACAATAAAATTTTTTATGCGGCAAGGAACTAAAAACGTTTCTGATACGTCATGCGGATAATATGCTCGGTCTCAAGGACCGGTGTGGTATAAAAAGACAAATCCGGATTTGTAGACGAAGTATCTACAAAATAAGCCGGACCGACACCATACTGCAATGAAAATGTATTATCCTTAGGCGCAATGTAACGCCCTTCAAGGAAAATATTGTGATACCCTTGATAGGATAAAGTTTTATCTTTATTCAGCTGGATAAGATTATACGCACGCGAGTACGTGTACCGCGCGAAGAAACCCAGGGACTTGATCGGGACAAAACTTGTCTCTGCCCCGAAATGATGCATATTATCATCAATGTTACCGGCAAATTTATTAGGATTACGCGTGTAATCAAAATAAAGATCCCAAATCTCCGTCGGCTTGAGATGCAGTCCTGTCTTAAAAATATTATAATATGGATATTTCGGCTGAGAGAAAAAGCCCTGGTCATAAAGCCATGGCGCATCGACACGATAACGCCGGCCATCCTGCGTATACACCCGTGAACTCGACCCGTCAAAAAGCCCGCGCGGGAACGTGTCTTCGGCCAGGGTGGAATCATTGGTAAATTCCCACACCTCATTCACATCCGCCCATTCTGTCAATTCATACCGCGCGCCCACCGTCCGCGTCTTAAGTGTCCGGTCTTCGCCTCCCTTGAGGTCCCTGCTGAGAAGATACTCACCATTATCATTATTGACAATAAAAGGGTCTTCTCCGGCGCGGGTTTTAGGGAGCGTATGCAAAACCAGCAACCCTTTGACCGTCAGCCTGTCATCAACCTTGCGGCTCCATGCGGTTCTGGCAACTGTTTCTATTTTTCTGTTGTCATTGGTGGTCACGTGCCGGATATCCGCCATACCATCGACTTTACCATCCATGAGTTTTGTATCACCGCGCCAACCCACAACATTACGGCCGTAATCCAGCCCGTTACCAATAGCAAACGCTTCCTGATCCGCCTCGGACATGGTGGCTGAAGATCCCGGCATATTGCGGTAAATTGACGGGTAAAACGTCAAGTGCCGGCTCCAGAAAGCATCCTTGCGCGTCACATGATAATTAGACAAACTGGATTCAAACGTTTTGTCCATCCGCCCGAAGAACATTTTTGTCTTAAAGAAGTTAACCCGGTCTGAAAACGCCTTCTGCGCAAGATAATCTGTCTTCAGGATATCAATAGCGCTTGAAACCGCCTCGACAGAAACATAATACGCCTGGCCTTGTGTTGCCGTCGAATAATAGTGGCTGGACACATCATTATGACTGGCGGATGTGCTCAGCTGCCCGGCAACTTTCAGCCTGTCCACGGGGACATACGCACCATCCACACCGCCGACATAATTCTCTTTGTCAAGCGCCCCGTCCACATACCCGTTATGCATATTGGCTGTCGCCCCCACATAGGCCTTATCATCCACAAAATGCTTCAGTCGGGCGCTGCCGGCCACGGCCGTCATTTCACTATAATCCTGCCACAGTGTTTTGGGCGTAGCTACCGTTGCCTGAAAACGCGTCGCCTCTTCAGGGCGGATATCCACAGAAGCGCCGCGCAACGCCGTCAATCGCGTGCCGTCACTGTCACGGGTGGCAAAAGCCAATCCGCGGTCCCATTTTCCGACGCTGTAATCTTCCGGAAGGCCTGTCACATGATTGACCTGCCCGCCCCGCCAGTCATGCAGCCATGGGCTTTCCTCCCACCAGCTCCGGTTATTGGAAAGACGTATGGGCTCATCGGTTGTAAGCGCCTGATCCTGATAGGCCATCGGGAAAACACGGACCTTTAACGAATCCTCGGGCTTCACATCAAACCACAATTCACGGATCGGCTGGAATGTGTACTTCACATCCATTGCGGGCACGTTATAACTATCGCACTGGCCCCATTCATTGCAAATCGTGGAACTCATAACAGTCGCGGGCACCTTTCCGTCCGTGACCTTAATCTCGGGGAGGCCAAGGTAACCGCCATATCTTAACGTATTGACTGAATGATTAACGGTATACCCATTATTTCCCCAATAAAGCTGCTGAACGCGCGCAGAATCACCCCAGCCGCTGGTCACCGTCACCTCACCGGTCTTCCCCGTATAACTCCAGGGGTCCGCCGTCACATTCAGGTGCATGGCAACGGCATTCTTCACGGATGTGTCAACCACCACTTTAAGCCGGGAATAAATCGCGGGATCAAACGTATTGAGACGTTTGTTCAAATCTTCACTGGAAAGAATGCGCCAGTTCCGCTCATTCAAATCCGCATTGGAACGATTAAAAACAGTCTGTCCATTGGACTCAACGCCAAAAGATGTCCGCACCTCTCCGGAAATTTTGGTCTTGATATCCCATTTTTCAGGATGAAGCGGCGCGAATTCTTCTTCCAAGGTATCCATGATCGCCTTGACCACCGGCGTGCGGGGATCCACGCTGTCGCCGAATTCCTCGGCAGAACAAAAAACAGCCCCCGCCCAGGAAATTCCCAAGAACATCAATATTACAAAAATATTTTTCATTAAATTTAACCTTTGATTTTTATAAATATAACTTATATATATAAAAAAATCAAATCTTTTGATCCACTTACATTAAAATGCACTTTATTAACATTCTTTACACTTCAATAACACAAAAATTCATTTCTTTCGCACAAGTTCAATGGTTATCTCTTCTTGTTCCAGGCAGCACCTTTAAGTTTCTCATTGAATTTCTCCGCAATGTCTTTCAGATCTGCCAACACGCAGCGGTTCTCATCTTCAATATCCTGATTCAACATCTCCGGGAACATAACAGGATGTCCCCTTGTCTTCAAGAAAAACTTCAATTTGGTTCTGCACGGCTCCAGATTCCGCCAGGCACAAGTTTTAACAGTTTGGACTTCATGACCGAATCCAATTGTGGGATGGTGACAACATCTTCATTCCTAATCATATATACTAACGGAGAGCTGAATGGCGAAAAAACATCGATTGAATATTCATTTCCAAAAGTCAACGCCCATTCCCCCGGATTTTTCACAGCATCATTACAGACCGGAATATTAATCTCTCCAATAAAATTCTTTCCCAATTGTAAATATGAAAAGTTTGAATTAATATTCACCAGATAGTTCCCAATGAATTTCCCGTTATTAGACACTCGGATGTTAAATTGATCTGCAGAAAATGATTGTACAGAATAATTGGATTCTGGTATCAACGTAAGGAAGACCTTGACCTTCAAGGCAACCGGACACACGGCATTGCTTGCGCGCACGCGATGGGGACATTCGTCACCCCCACAGCGCATCACTGGCGTTGCCTGAGGCAATGCCGAATATTCAACGCTCAGTGACGGCTGTACGCCCAGCTGAGATTCCGCGCAGGCTGAATGACCAGCCAATAATAAAGCAATGATGGCCAAAACAGAAATTTTTTTCATATGCTCTTTTTCCTTTTTTTCTTAAATTTGTAGGGAAAGTATCCACCAATACATATCAAAAGAAGTAAAACATATTAATTATCCATTGTCAATGTCATTTTGATCTTCATACCGTAAGATACATTTTATTAACATGCCGTACATTTCAATAACATAAAAAACATCTGTTTTAATTTCGAGAATGCTCCGCATATTCAACCTCTCGCCTGCCACCTTATTTTTTCGGCTCCTCCAGGAATAAGCTTCCTGATCTCCGACAAGCAAAAACTTGGCTTAACGGTCTCTTTACAAAAAAATAATTTATTTATACCAAAGTTATACGATAAACTTATTGAAAATTTATAATTCAAATGTTAAATTTTTGTTAGCACATTATGTTTAAAATATTTCAATTTAAAAAATACCTTATCACCTGCCGCAGAAAAGTAAAAATTCTCAAGCCCTCGCGAGATATAATAACAGGAAAAACTGGCTTAAAACGCCTGTTTGCCTTTCAGTATATCCGGTTATTATCTTTATATTTACTAATTGTCATTCTTTATTCTGCCCGGGCTCCTTCTTCCCCCTTCTCCATTCATCCCACTCAACAACACATTCATTCTTATTGCAATCAGGCGTTTTCTTATCCTTAAGTACGAAATCGTTACACATCGAATCCACGCCCTTCTCCACAAAAAAGGATTCAGCAGTTTTTGCATATTTTTGATTAGCAGCAACCCAATCACAATGTCCATCAACAATCCCTTTTATAAGAATACAATCACTGGTTTTATTACATCGAAACCATGTATTAAAAATTTCATCGGAAACCGCCCATCCTTTCGCTAAAACAAAGGTATTTATTAAAAGCCCAATCATTATTTTAATTAATAACCGCATCATTGTCCTCCTGGTCCCATTAGAAAAAACTTTTTCCCGTCATTCATTACGCATTGCAGGATCTACTTGAACATATTATCCAGTACCAGACCATTGCAATCCATACTAATTTCGATTTATTAGGCGTATTTGATCAACTTATATTCATTTAACTGTGAACGGTGTAGAAGGAGCTTATGGATGAATTACAGGACATCTTTGAGAAATTCCCAGATAAAATATTACAGAGTCCCCGCTATGTTATCTTTATCTCGCTAGCAATATTATTCTGCCCTGTCCCCACGCCGAGGACTGTCCCCTCCCCCCCCCCTTTCCCCCTTTCCTTTAAACGTTAAGATGTCCACTTCTGAAAGTTAGGTAACAGCGCACGAGAATTGTTTGTCGGCAAAAAAAACCGGGCCACACTACTTTTTCCTTGATCTATGTTGTTAGCATCGGACATTTCTTACAATATCCCCAAAGAAGCAAAAAAACTCTAAAAAACCAATAAAAAGAATTACACCGGAAGTTTATATCCGGCTGTTTTTCAAGGCTTCAAGTTCTTCCCAGCGGCGGTAGGTTTCAAGGATTTCAAAGGCAAGGGCTGAAGATCTGGTGGTAACGCGGGCAATTTCCTGAGGGTCTTTCTTATAAAGTTCAACATCCGCAAGCATGGCGCACAAGGCGGCTTGTTCAGCTTCAAGTTTCTCGATCTTTTTGGGGATATTTTCAAGTTCCTTGCCGTCTTTGGATGAGAGCTTGGAAACTGTGCGCGGCTTCTCCACAACGGGTCCTCTTGAAATATCCTGTCGCTCATTCCTAGGCAGCATCACAACGGCCTTGCGCTGATTGATCCAATCATCATACCCGCCCGGATATTCATTGACCTCGCCGGCGCCTTCAAGCACGATCGTCGATGTCACAACATTATTAAGAAAAGAACGGTCGTGGCTGACAAGGATCAACGTGCCCTCATACGCCACAAGGATCTGTTCCAGCAGTTCGAGGGTTTCCATATCAAGGTCATTGGTCGGCTCATCCATGACGAGCAAATTGGCCGGCTGCGTAAACAGCCTGGCCAGAAGGAGCCGATTCCGTTCCCCGCCGGACAAAACCTTGACCGGCGTCCGCGCACGGTCCGGGGAAAAAAGAAAATCTTCAAGATATCCGATGATATGCCGGGACTTGCCGTTGATCATAACCGTATCACTCTGCCCCGCGATATTTTCCATGACCGTCTTGCTCTCGTCAATCGCTTCCCGCATCTGGTCAAAATAAGCCACCTGCAAATCAGTCCCAAGACGAATCGTGCCCTTAGAAGGCTCTTGTTTTCCGATCAGAATACGCAACAACGTGCTCTTGCCCGAACCATTAGGGCCAATCACGCCGATCTTGTCGCCGCGCATAATATTGGTTGAAAAATCACGGATCAGGCACAGATGATCATACGTCTGGCCCAGGCGCGACGCCTTAATAACCAGATGGCCTGATTCATCTGTTTCCTGGAGGCGAAACTTGACCTGGCCTTCACGCGCGCGCCGTGCCTGGCGGGTCACACGCATTTCTTCCAGCGCTTTCACACGGCCCTCGTTGCGGCAGCGGCGCGCCTCGACGCCCCGGCGGATCCAGACCTCTTCTTCGCCGAGCTTTTTATCAAACCGCTCCTGTGAAACGGTTTCCATGCGCAGGGCCAATTCCTTGCGTTCCAGGAAAGTGCGGTAATCGCACGACCAGCTCATCAGGTGGCCGCGGTCCAGCTCAATAATCCGGTTCGCCACGTGTTCCATGAACATGCGGTCATGCGTCACAAAGAAAACCGTTCCTGGATATTTCCGCAAAAAGCCTTCCAGCCATTCAATCGAATCAATATCAAGATGATTTGTCGGCTCATCAAGCAAAAGCACATCCGGCTTGAGGACAAGCGCCCGCGCCATAAGCACGCGCCGTTTCTGCCCGCCAGACAAACACGCAAAATCAATGGCCAGATCAATCTTCATCTTGGCCATGACATCCTCGATCTGATGATCTAATTCCCAGCTGTTCGTCCGGTCAAGCTCCGCCTGCAGGGCATCAAGCCGGTTCATAAGCTCTGGCGTATGTTCTGTATGCAGGCGATGACTGACATGATGGTAATCACTGAGCAAGGTAGCCCGCGGCCCGAGTCCTGATGCCACAATATCAAATACATCCCCGCTCAAATCCCGCGGCACTTCCTGCGCGAGAAAAGCAACCGTGATGCCCTTCTGATGCACCACCTGCCCATTATCCACGCCGAATTCACGGGCCATGACCTTCATGAGCGTGCTCTTGCCGGTACCGTTGCGGCCCAAGAGCGCTGAACGCTCACCGGACTCTATCTGAAGGGAAAGTTTGTCGAAAAGTTTTGGCCCGCCGAAAGCGAGAGAAATTTCCTGAAGACTGATCAATGCCATAAAGAGTACTATATTTTACTGCATAATAAATGTTAAGCGCCTTGCGTGCTCGCCGCGCTAAGCATGTACATGATGCTTGCTTATAATTTAGCCAATACCGCGGTCAAACAGCTTTCAGCCATAAACCCGCTTCCTTCAAAATCCGTATCCTGGCCCAGGCACTGCATATCACTCACCTTGCGCCCCTTGACAGCGGCCTTGATGATACTCTGTAAATGCGAATGGATCATTTCGCTATGATTTGTCGCCACAAACAGAACTCCTTCCGGCTCAAGGAGTTTGACGCATAAAGAAACAACCTGCGGCAAATCTTTTTTAACAATAAACGTTTTTCCTTCAAAGCGCGCGAACGAAGGTGGATCAAGGATGATCATATTGAACCGGTTGTCTTTTTTAACGCCCCGTTCCAAATATTCCACAGCATCCGCACGAATAAATTCGTTCTTTTCCGGTATCAGGCCGTTAAGTTCGTAGTTCACTTTAGCCCGATCCAGCGCCTTGCGGCTTACGTCCACATTCACGACAGATGACGCGCCCTGTTTACGGCAATGCAGGCCGAACGCACATGTATAAGAAAAAAGATTAAGCACCTTGCGCCCTTTGGCCAAACCAGCCACAAGCCGGCGATTAGCGCGCATATCCAAAAAAAGACCGGTATTCAGTGTGTCATTCATATCCACGCTGAATTTAATGCCGAATTCCTCGACCATCGTCGAAGACAAGCCGTCAATCCAAACACGTGCCGTCAGATCCTCCGCCCTAGACGATGCCGACTGCGTGCGATCTTTCACAACGAGATACTGTGCCCCAAGGCCTTTGACAAAATGCACCAACGCCTCTTTTTCGTCGAGCCAGCGCTCTTCAAATACCTGGGCGACAAAATGATGGCCATGCTGTTCTAGGACAAGCCCGTCAAGGCCGTCGCCATAACCATTCACAATGCGGATCGCATTGGTCACAGCGCGCAGGCCTTCACGTTTATCCCAGGCTGTTTGCAACAGGCCCAAGAGCGGGGCATCCATCCTCAGACCCCGATCTGATCAAGCAAATCTTTATTGGTAGGAAACTTTGAAAGGCGCTCGGTCAAAGATTGCATCGCTTCTATAGAATTCAAATCTGCCAGCGCCCGGCGCAACATCTGAATCTTTTTGTGCTCCGGCGCGGGGATAAGCAGTTCCTCCCGGCGTGTGCCGCTCTTTGAAATATTAATGGCCGGAAAAATACGGCGCTGTGATATTTCACGCGACAGGACAACTTCCATATTACCTGTCCCCTTGAATTCTTCGAAAATAACTTCATCCATGCGACTCCCGGTTTCAACCAGAATGGTCGCCAGGATCGACAAAGACCCGCCGTTCTCGATCTTCCGGGCGGCACCAAAAATACGGCGCGGCACTTCCATGGCCCGCGAATCAAGCCCGCCGGAAATCGTACGGCCGCCACTGCGGCGCTCGGCATTATGGACACGCGCCAAGCGCGTCAGTGAATCAATTAAAACCATCACATTGGCACCTGCGCCGGCCTCCCGGATTGCCTGGCGCATCAGGGTATCCGCGGTAGCCACGTGATGATCATACTGCTGATCCGTTGATGACGCACGCACATCAGCCGTCACACTGCGCTTGAAATCCGTGACTTCTTCAGGGCGCTCATCAATCAAAAGACAATAAAGTTTCATGGCAGGACATGCCTTGGCCACTGCCTGACAAATATGCTTCAGAAATGTGGTCTTGCCTGAACCCGGCGGCGCCACTATCAACCCCCGCTGCCCCATGCCGATGGGGCAAATGATGTCCATGGCGCGCATGGTCAACTCGCTGCTCCCATCTTCAAGGCGGATACGCGGTGAAGGATCTACAGGAATGCCGGCAAAAAAATTACGTTCTCCTTCATCCAGCGACAATCGCGGCGAAACCGGACGAATAGACGTAGCGGAACGGGGCCCTGGCTGCCGCGGGCCTGATGGCCGCGGAACCCGATTGCCCGGGTGTGTACGCTTGTTATCATTAAATTTTTTCATGGATAATATCTTGGAGGTTTAACTGTGTGTCAGATTCAATATAATACAAGGAAGGGACAACACAGTCAAGAAAATATAAGAAAGCCCTTCAACTTATTGGCTGAAGGGCTTTCCTATAGAACTTTTAAAGCTATTACAGCTTCACGACGTTCTTGGCTTGCTCGCCTTTTGGACCCTGGGCGATTTCAAACTCGACCGCCTGGCCGTCGCTCAGCGTTCTGTGGCCTTCACCCTGGATTTCGCTGTGATGTACGAATACATCTTTGCCAGACTCAGGTGTAATAAAGCCAAACCCTTTTTTGTCGTCGAACCACTTCACTTTACCTTTGACCATGAAACCTTCTCCTTGTTATTGAATTTGAGCAAATACTGGCGGATCTAACAAAAAACCACTACGGTTCAAGATCACTTCACCAATTTGCTCAGGCTCAAGTATGCCCCAATATAATTTATTTGTCAAGCAAAGTCTTTAACTAAATTTTATTTCAACGGATCCCGCACATCCGCGGAAAACTGCGTCAGCAAATCCGCGCGCGATCTCGTCGGAAGAACAACAATATCCACATCGCCGGACAATATCTGCTTGGCTTCAAGAATTTCAAAAAGTGTTTCCGCCACCTCTTTATCGGAAGCCACCCGCTGAAGTTCAGCGCCCACAATCTGAGAACGGATGGCCGCCGCGCGCGCGAATTCCGTAGCTGCGTCCTTTTCAGCCGTGCTGCTGATAATATTAACAGTATTGGAACCATCCTGACGGATGGCTGATGTGACCTGCCGCAGGCGATTGACAACCTTCTCCTCGATCTGCTTGACCATGCCCACATCACGGAAATGCACCTTGCGGATATAAACCGACCCGAGGCCGTAGCCCCATTCATTGGAAAGCGGCGACACCTCTTCGCGCACCGTGAGGCTCATGGCGTGACGGTCATCGAGCATGTTGGCAAGTTTCATATTGCTCAGGCAGCGCACCGTGGCGCTGCTGACATTGGCGCGCAACGATCCGCGCGGGTCAAGGTTACGGAACACATGGGCCACGGGGTCCGTGATATACATTTCATACCAGACGCCGATGCCCATCGGGGCGCCCTCTTCGGAATTAACAGGATTACTGCGGATATACTCCTGATCCAGGCGCGTATCACGGATATGGCACTGGCCGAAAATATTGACAATGACAGCGCTCACCCCAAGCTCCGCCCAGAGAAAATGCAGGCCCGGCTCACGGATGACGCCGATGACATTGCCGAAAAGAACATAAACACGCGCTTCATTTTCATTGACGACGGCGTACACACCCAGGGAATACAACACACCGAGAATAACCGGCTCGAGGATAAAACACGCCACAACAGCCATCGGGACAATTAATAATGGGTCTATCATCTGTCAGCCTCCACAATAACTCTCTTGGCCTTGCTGAAGAGTTGCAGTTTATAATTGCGTAAATACAGGCGCATGGCTTCGGTGCCGCTCGCCTTGAGGATCGATAACTGTTCGGACAACTGCCGGATGAGCTGAACCTCAGCCTGCGCTTTCAAGGTCTCGATCTCAACGGCCTTCTTGGACTGCACGATCTTCTGGTCCGCCCCGGCCTGTGACAGGCTGATCTCGGAAGAAACCTGATTGTGGGCTGTATTGATGGCCGCGAGTGCAGATTCCACATCCAGCGGCGGATCAATCTCGGTGATAAGCGCCGTCTCAAACGTGATCCCGTAGCGCGCCCCTGAAGCCGCGCATTCTTTTTCCATATGCGCATTGAGATTGCTGAGATTCTTACGGAGATCATTGATCGATATGCCGGAAATATGACTCGATGAAACAGGCACCCCCTGCCCTGGCTCCCCCGCCTTGGGCACTGGCGCCTCGAACTTGGCAATACGCTCCCTCAGAACAGAAACAAAATACCCCATAACATGCGAAATAGGCTTGCGCACGCCGAAAAGATAAGCATATAAATTCTTTTCGTCAACCTTATAGCGGATTTGCCCTTTGAGGCCCGTATTCAACTGATCCTTGGTGACCGCCTCAAGCGCCGCACCGCGGTCATTGGCCAGCGAACTATCGGGGTCAAACGCAATACTTGCTGTCTGGGTTGCGATAGACACCTTGAACACCTGCTGCCAGGGGAATTTAAAATAAAGGCCCGGCGCCGTCACCTCAAGGAGCGGATAGCAGTACCGTGACTTTTCTTCAGGCTCCAGCCCTGCCGACATCGGATCATCCGCCGTGGTCTTATCGCCGAAACGCGGCGCCCGGCCGAACGTCGTCACAACTGCCCGTTCATTCTGGTCAACGGTATAAATCCCGGTGAACAGGCAACGCAACACAAACCAGGTAATAATGCCCCACAGAATCGCTCCAACCATACGCCTCCTCCGATTAAAAGTTCCGCCGAAGAATCTTGTTCACTATACCAATATTTCCCCGCCGAAGCAATTGGATTTTGGGACAACCCAACAAATCAACGCATCAGTCCAATGAACACCTATACAGCCACCATAATTGATATCCCGCTAATCTGTTAATTCAAATCAACGACCAGGCCATAATATTGATACTGTTTTTTAGGATCAGCCGGAGCTTCTGAGAATGCCTGATAAGCAATACCTTTCGATTCCTTGGTAATCCCAGGGAAAAGCAACTCAAGTTCAGGCGTCATGGCATCAACTTCCTTCTTTAGTGCAACGGTATCTGATAATGACAAGCTTGTCTTATACTTAACCAAAGGCCACAATTCATTTCTAACAAATTGCGGTGCAACAAAATAAATTTCAGGAACAGTGACCACATTAGTGATGCGCACAGGGAATTTATATTTTTGCACGATATCACCCTGAATTTTATTTCTCAACGCCAGGATCTCCCCTTCCTTTGCGTATTGTATAAATGGCGCCGGCCGAAGGCATTCCTGCAAAACCTGTAATCTCAAGATTGCCGGGACAAAATAACCCTGATCAAATAATTGCCGGGCTTCATTAGCCCAATTTACCGCCGACTTTCCAGCAATTTTATACACACCAAAATTAAATGAACTCACCCTCCACTCATCTTTAATATTTATAAAAACGAGCACCAGCATAAAATCCTTAAAATCATTTTTCGCACTCAGCAAAGAAACATAAACTTTATTGCCCTTTCCATCCAGCGTCAAAGAAAATGGCTCTTGTGTTTCTGACGAGATAACAGGATGAAATTTGCCCCAACTATTTACCGTAATGGAGTATTCATCGTCTGTTTTAAAAGTTGCATCCTTAAATAAATGATTCAACTGTTGAAAAGCATTCTTCAAATTCACATCGATCCCCGCCTGATTTCTAACTTCATCCGTAAAAAGGTCAAGGAGGACAGACGAATCATTGTTTTTGATACTTTCCGTAATCTTACGGGTCAACGACTGAATAGCAGTCTTAAGCTCTGCATTGATTTCATCATTATGAAGAGAAACAGCACTCCCCCCGCCCCCGCATGAAGCACAGGCAACAAGAAAAAATAATAAAAAAACATGCGTTAATATTTGAATGGCTCCCTTTTTATGATCAATTAGAATGTTACAGAACAACAAAAATACTACGTATCACCAACCTTGCCAACACTTAGCCCAATTAAGCTTTCAATTTAGATAGAAAGCCGTCCCTGATTTCTTTCCTTACTCTTAAACTCATTGAATTTTTTATTAAATAATTCTTTAAGTTCATTAAAACTACATTTCAGATGAATGTGCGATATGCTAATCGGAGACCCGACCATCTTATAGTTACTCTTTATCATCATTCACTTTAATAAATTTGTTTGCCTGAGGATATAATCCTGCGGATTCTTAACAATGATAATTAAAAATCTAATATGTAAAACAGCGCTCTCCTTGATTTCTAACACATCCCCCCAAGAAACAAAACCAGTTCTTACCTCAGTAGAATTATCAATAAATCCTTCTTCGGTAATAATTACACCAGCCGATTTATTCATTATTGCCTTAATGGCCACACGTATTGCTGATCCGAAGAATAAAATCGACACAATGCCCATTACTTTGTCGATCCAAGGCATATAAATACATATCTCCGATCTTAATAAAGACCAAAAACCGCTGATTACAAACATAATAGAACCCATAAGCATGAAAATAAGCTTCCGTTTATTTAAAGGGATTTCTATTTGTTATAAATCGTTCATTTTATAATACCTCATCATTTAAATAACATCTAATATGTCCCGCAAGGACCTGTGCCTGATAAAGCCATTCAAAATTCATAAATATTATTGTCAAAGGTACAAATATTCATGACGCGCTATTCTTATCTATCTAAAATATACTTAATAGGAAATCGTGCGAATCTTCATTGAATAACGCCTTTTTTCATCATAGGCTTCAATTCATATTCACCCTCTGAATTCAATGAATCCAGGAACAGCTTCACTTGAGGATCTCCTGGATATTTTTTCAGAAAGACCTCAAAGGAAGCCCTTGCTTTTTCCTTGTCGCCCATCTGAACGTAAACAAGGCCGATCATTTTAAGCGCCAGATCAAAACCGCCATCTGCAGCGATCTGAAGATGATCAATGGCAGATTTGAATTCTCCTCTTCCCGAAAGATGCTGGCCATAATACAAATGTCCCTCGGCATGATTCGGATTCAGCTTGAACAACTCTGCAAAATATTTATCCGACTTCTCCCGGCTACCCGCAAGATCGAGGTTGAAAGCTAATGTATGAGCTTTCCCCAATCTGAAAAGAATGGGCTGTACCTCAGCTGAATTATCCAGCCTTGATTCCAGCCGGGACATCGCATCCAACAATTCTTTCGTCACACTTTCCCGTTGCGTATCAGAGTCGAATTCAGGCGGATAATTTCTGGCATGTTGGAATGCCGTATCAAGTGCCTGATCTATTGCCTCAAAATC
>JBAXBM010000011.1:0-20408 GCA_037141995.1 Candidatus Omnitrophota bacterium | reverse complement strand
ATCCGGCGCTGAAGCTGGTCAGCCGGATCCTGCAATGGGTTGTGCCGGTAACGGTGAAGTCTCCGGTCAAGTTCATCCGCTGGTCGGTGGAATTGATGATTTTGGGGACAGGATTAAAATAATTACGGTAAAAGTGTGCCATATCGGAGGGGCTGATGACATTTCAGAAGAGTCAGGACGCGGATTATCTGGATGTGTGCGTAAAAAGGATGGGGGGGCCTGTATTGACCTGGGTTGAGCAGTGCCTTGGGTTGATCCATGATCCCGGCCGGCCCCGTTTGAATGATATTGGATGTAATGTCGGTCAGTTTTATAAAGGCATACGGGAAAAAGGCATAAATATTGATTATGCCGGTTATGATATTGAAGCGGTGTATTTGGAAAAAGCCAGGCTTTTGTTTCCGGATGAAGCCGCACGGTTTCATTATCTAGATATTGTCAAGTCGGTTCCGCGTGAAGCTGATATTTCGGTTATTTCTGCGACATTGGAACATGTGGATGACCATATCATTGCGCTTGACAATATTCTTAAGACATCTAAAAAACAGGTGATTTTACGGACTTTCCTGGGAGAAAGGGATATCCGTGCGATTTTTAAAAAGGAGTTGGCGGAAAGTTATTATTATATTAATCAATTTGATTTCACCGGGCTCCTGGAGCGGTTTGACAGGCACGGGTTCAGGACGGAGGTCCTGAGGGACGTGTATACGGATTCGATGCCGAAGTACCTGGGGCAGGGGGTATTGCGCACGCAATTTGTTATCAATGGGAAGAAATAACCGTTTTTTACTGGGCTGAGGGTGTGGCATGATGCGATATGTCAAGAATATACTGGTATCTGTAAAAAAAAATGCAGATGATGCGGTACGCCGGTCTGCTTTGCAAAGAAAATATCCTTCATCTATTTTTTATGCGGGTGCGGTAGCTGACAGGGATTCTTCTTTCGGGCAATACAATGTTATTTTTGCCAACACATCGGTCTTGAATGCTGTGCTTGGGGATCATTCCTTCATCCAGAAAAATTCCAGGGTGATGAATGCTGACATCGGGAAATTTTGTTCTATCGCGGCAGGTGTCAGGATAGGGCTGGGCAACCATCCGATGGGAATGGTCAGTACCCATCCTGCTTTTTATGCCAGCACCCAGCCTTTGGCGAAAACGTTCAGCTGTGTTGACGCGTACACGCCGTTTAAGCGGATTTCGATCGGACATGATGTCTGGATCGGGGAGAACGCGATGATCCTTGACGGGGTGAATATTGCCAGCGGAGCTGTTGTCGCGGCGGGCGCCGTTGTGACGAAGGATGTCGCCGCCTATGCGGTGGTCGGCGGTGTCCCGGCGAAATTGATCAAATACCGTTTTGATGCCGATCTCCGGCAGGAATTGCTTTTATCCCGATGGTGGGATCGTCCGGAAGCATGGCTGAAAGAGCATTGCGGCCTTTTCGCTGATCCTGTAAAATTTCTTGCGGCATTGAGGGAGATATCACATGAATAAGGAGCGTTTGAGCCTGGCGCGTTTGTGTTTTGTTGTTGATGCGGTTGTGTTTTATGCTTTTAATTTTTATAAGTTTAAGAAACTTGCTTTTAAGTCGTGCGTGATCAGGCCCCTGCGCCTTGACGGGCGGTGTTATATGTCCATCGGGGAACATGTCAGGGTGCAGGCGCTCACCTGGCTGGCGGCTATCAAGATTGACGCGCAAGATCCGGAGCTGGTTATCGGGGACGGGTGCGGGATCGGTGATTTTAACCATATCACAGCCGTCAGGAGCGTTGTTATCGGGAAAAACGTCCTGACAGGCAATGGTGTTTATATCGCGGATAATTCTCATGGTTTTGATGATGTGAATGTGCCGGTCATGCATCAACCGGTTGTATTTAAAGGGGCGGTCCGTATCGGCGATGGTTCCTGGATTGGCGAGCATGCCTGTATTATCGGGGTGAATGTGGGGCGGCATTGTATCATCGGGGCCAATGCGGTTGTGACGCATGATATCCCGGATCATTGCGTGGCTGTCGGCGCGCCGGCCAGGGTCATCAAGAAATATGATCATGCCGCACGGCAGTGGCTGAGTGTATGACAGCTTCCCGCGTCGGTATCGTTGTTGTGAATTACAACGGGCTTGAATGCTCCTGCGCCTGTATTGATTCCTTGCTGCGGCTTCCCCGCGGGCAGGCAGATATTATTTTTATTGATAATGGTTCAAGCGACGGATCCGGCGCGGCGGTACAGGCCCGTTACGGGGAGCGGATTGTTTATGTGGCATTGCCCAAGAACGGCGGTGTGACCTGCGGCAATAATGCCGGCATTGCCCGTGCGCAACGCCTTGGCTGTGATTATGTTTTGTTCCTTAATAATGACACGGAAGTTGAGCCGGATTTCCTGTCGCGCATGCTTGTGGTTTCAGTGAATGCAGGGCATTCCTTGGTGATCCCCAGGATTGTTTGCGCGTTTGACCGCACCCGCATTGATCACTGGAACGGGATCGGATACGACTGGTGGCGTTCAAAACCGTCGGGGCTCAGGATTTATCCGCTGGACGGGCCTGCCTATGATGCGCCGCAGGAGGTGACCGTGGCCTCAACGTGTTGTCTGCTGGTTCCCCTGTCAGTCATTGCCGATGTCGGGATTATGGATGAAAATTATTTTATGTATTATGATGATGCTGATTTCACGCTCCGGGTTTCCGGCGCCGGGCACAGGATCTTGTATGAGCCCGGGGCGAAGATTTATCATAAATGCGCGGTGACGAGCAGCACGCAGCAGCCATCTTTGTTCCAGTATTATCTGATCACGCGCAATGTATTCTATTTTTACAGGAAGCTTTGCCCCGTGACAGCGGCTAAAATTTATTATTTGACGCGGACGTTCATGCAGGTGCTGTTGACATATGTCCAGGCGGTGTTGGGGAAAGATGAACAGCGGCGGGATGTCGCGGCGGTTATCATTAAAGATATATTTTTAAAGCGGGCCGGCGGATTGCCTGCCGTGCTTTTCAGAAAGAAGGCGGCATGAAGATCCTGATTACGGGAGGCATGGGTTTTATCGGCAGGGCGGTGGCGCTGCGGCTGCTGCGCCGTGACGTTTCGGATGTTTACATCCTTGACATCCTTTCACCTAAAATACATGGTGAGAAGGCGGCGCCTTTTGATTTCGGCGATGCCAGGGTCAGGTTTGTGAAAGGGGATGTTTCCCGGAGGGAAGATATCGAGCCGCTGCTGCGCGAGGTTGATCTTGTCCTGCATCTTGCGGCCGAGACCGGCACCGGGCAGTCCATGTATGAGGTTGAGCAGTATAACCGCGTTAATATTTCCGGTACGGCGCTGATGTTTGACATTTTAAGCAATAAGCCGCACAACGTGAGAAAAATCGTCGTGGCGTCGTCGCGCGCGATTTACGGTGAGGGGAAATATTCATGCGCCGCGCACGGGGTGGTTTATCCGGGAACCCGGGACGCGGGAGATATGGAAAAAGGTGATTTTGAAGTCAAATGCCCGGTGTGCGGCCGGCCGGCATCATGCCTTTCTACGACGGAAGATTCCCTGATTCATCCGGCTTCTTTTTACGGGATCACCAAGCAGTTCCAGGAAGTGATGGTGATGACATTGGCGAAGAACCTGGGGATAAGCCCTGTGGCCTTGCGTTATCAGAATGTTTATGGCCCCGGCCAGTCTTTGTCAAATCCCTATACGGGGATCATTTCAATATTTTCAAATCTGATTCGCGCCGGACGGGATATTCCCGTGTTTGAAGACGGCAGGGAATCGCGTGATTTTATTTATATCGATGATATCGCCGATGCCACGGTTGAAGCCATGTTCAATGACCGGGCTGCCGGGCATGTGTTGAATGTCGGCAGCGGCCTGGCGACGGATGTAAAGTTCCTGGCGGAAACGCTGGTTCATATTTTTCAGGCGAAAGTTAAGGTTGTTGTTAACGGCAAGTTCCGGACAGGTGATATCCGTCATAATTATGCCGATCTCGCCAGGGCCAGGGATGTCCTCGGATTTGCGCCGCAGGTGAGCCTGGCGGAGGGCTTGAGGCAGTTCGCGGGCTGGGCGGGCCGGCAGGGGAAGCCGCCGGATCTGTATGACAGGTCTATTGAAGAAATGCGCAAGGTCGGGATGTACAAATGACCGCGCGCCCGACAGGAGAAAATACATGAAAGTCGTTATCTTATGCGGGGGTTACGGCACGCGCATCCGGGATGTGGCGGAGGATATCCCCAAGCCGATGGTGCCCGTTGGCGGGTATCCGATCCTTTGGCATATCATGAAATATTACGCGTCGGCCGGGCATGACGCGTTTATCCTTTGCCTGGGGCACAAGAGTCACGTGATCAAGGATTTCTTTCTGAATTATGAACAGCGGACCCGGGACGTCACGGTCGCCCTGGGCCGTGAAAACAGGGTTGTTGTTCACGGCGATCGGATGCCGCTGGATTGGACGGTCACGCTGGCCGAGACGGGCCTGAACGCCATGACCGGGGCAAGGATCAGGAAAATCCAGCCGTACCTTGCCGGTGAAGAGGATTTCCTTTTGACGTATGGCGACGGGGTGAGTGACATTGATCTCAAGGCGCTGGTGGCATTCCATCGGGCGCATGGCAAAATCCTGACTGTTTCCGGCGTGAGGCCCCCGGGGCGGTTCGGTGAGCTGATGAGCGATGACGCGGGCCGCGTGCTTGAATTTAACGAAAAAACCCAGTCAGCGGCGGGGATGATATCCGGCGGGTTTTTTGTTTGCCGCAAGGAGATCTTTGATGTGCTGGACAGCCGTGAAGACCTTGTTTTTGAGCAGGGGCCGCTGCAGGCCCTGGTGCGGCGCGGGGAAATGATGGTTTACAGGCATAAAGGGTTCTGGCAACCTATGGATACCGCGCGTGATCATGCGCTGCTGAATATGCTTTTTCAGGAAGGGAAAGCCCCCTGGGTGGTGTGGCCATGAATCCGCTTCAGCGTGTTTTTAAGGGGCGCCGGATTCTCGTTACCGGCGATACAGGGTTCAAAGGGTCGTGGCTGAGCCTTTGGCTGCACGCGCTCGGCGCGGAAGTGACAGGGCTGGCGTTGCCTCCGGAGAATGATGATGCCCATTATCATTTGCTGGGGCTTTCATCGCTCATCCGGCATATGGATGCGGATGTCCGTGACCAGGCACAAGTTAAGGCGGTGTTTGATGATGCCAGGCCGGAGATCCTGTTTCATCTGGCCGCGCAGGCGATTGTCAGGACATCTTACCGGGAGCCTAAAGCCACGTTTGATACCAATGTCGGCGGCGGGGTGAATATCCTTGAAGCGGTGCGGCAGAGCGGCTCGCTCAGGAGCGTTGTTTTTATCACCTCGGATAAATGTTACCGTAACAATGAATGGACCCGCGGGTATACCGAGGATGATGTTCTCGGCGGGCGTGACCCTTACAGTGCTTCGAAGGCCGCGGCTGAAATTGTTTTCGCGGCGTATCAGGATTCATTTTTCATGCAGAAAAAAGGCATGGGGGCTGCGACAGCCCGGGCGGGAAACGTTATGGGGGGCGGTGACTGGGCGCGCGACAGGATCATTCCTGATTGTGTGCGTTCACTGAAGTCGGGGGCTGTGGTGACGGTGAGGAATCCCGCTTCGACGAGGCCGTGGCAGCATGTGCTGGAACCTTTGTCCGGTTATTTGACGCTGGCGGCAAAATTACTGGAAGATCCGGCGTCTTTTGCGGGGGCATATAATTTCGGACCGAAGGCCGGGTCGATCAAGACGGTCAGGGATGTTGTGGAGGGATCTATCAGGGCCTGGGGCCGGGGAGAATACGCCGTGGCAACGGAACTTCATGCCCCGCATGAGGCGGGACTTTTGCATCTTGATTGTGAGAAGGCCGGCCGGGAGCTGGGCTGGCAGCCGTTATGGGATTTTGACAGAACGATTATTGAAACAATGGCCTGGTATAAAGCGGTGTCCGACGGCAAACCGGCGCTGGCGATGTCACGGCAACAGATTAACAATTACATGGCGGAGAGATATGATTGACGGTGTGATAATTACGCCCCTGAAACAGATTTGTGACGAGCGCGGCAAGATCATGCATATGCTGCGCACGGACATGCCCGTGTTCCAGGGATTTGGTGAAATTTATTTTTCCGGTGTTTATCCGGGGGTTGTCAAGGGGTGGCATATCCATAAGAAGATGGTTCTCAATTATGCGGTGCCGCAGGGATGCATCAAATTTGTTCTTTATGACAGCCGTGAAGGTAGCCGTACTTGCGGCGAAGTGATGGAAATTTTCATGGGAACGGATAATTACTGCCTGGTGACAGTGCCTCCGCTGGTGTGGAACGGATTTAAAGGCGTGGGGACGGAAATGGCGATCGTGGCTAACTGCGCTTCAATTCCGCACGATCCGCTGGAGATTGAGCGGAAGGATCCGCGTGATCCTTTCATTCCGTATGATTGGGAGTTAAAGCACCAGTGAGTCAGACAGTTTTGATTACAGGAGGGTTTGGTTATCTCGGAGGCCGCATAGCCATGATGCTCGCGGCCGGGGAAATGCGTGTGCGCCTGGGAACGCGCCGGGCTGATACGCGTGTGCCGTCATGGCTTCCCGGCGCAGAGGTCGTGCGGATCGATCTTGCGGATCCGGCGACATTGAATGCCGCCTTAAAAGATGCAGGGGCTGTTGTCCATCTGGCGGCAGTTAACGAGGTTGAAAGCGCGAAAGACCCTGAAAAAGCACTGCAGGTTAACGGCTTCGGCGCGTTGCGCCTGTTGCGCGCGTCCGTGCAGGCGGGGGTTCCGCGGTTTGTTTATTTGTCGACAGCGCATGTTTACGGGGCGCCGTTGGCAGGGCATATCACGGAGCGCGTTCTTCCGCGGCCGGCGCATCCTTACGCGATCACGCATCATGTGGCGGAAGATTTTGTACTGGCAGCGCATGACAAAAAAGATATTACCGGAATTGTCTTGCGTTTATCGAATGGGTTCGGCGTGCCTGCGCACAAGGAGGTTGACCGATGGATGCTGCTGGTCAATGATTTGTGCGCCCAGGCGGTCAGGGAGCGGCGGCTTGTGTTGCACAGCAGCGGTCTGCAGCCGCGTGATTTTATCACATTGCATGATACGGCCCGTGCCGTGCAGCATGTGCTGAGGATGCCGCGCGGCGTGTGCGGTGACGGGCTTTTTAATGCGGGAGGGGATTGCTCCCTCCGTGTTGTTGATATGGCATTAAAGATTGTTGCCTGTTGCCAGAAAGAGTTGGGTTATGTCCCGGAACTTGTCCGGCCGGAGCCGTTGCCGGGAGAAACAGGACTTTCGCTGGATTACGATATAAGCAAGCTGAAAAGTACCGGTTTTGCTCTGGAGGGGGATATGGATGGCGAGATTTGCCGCACCTTGAGGATGTGTGCCGCATCCCGGCGAGAGGATAAGTGATGCTGCCGCAAAATGAGGCGGCGCCCATCCCGCGCGTATCGGTATTGATGACGATTTATAATACAGCGTCTTTTTTGCGCCAGAGCATTGAAAGTCTTCTTGCCCAGAGTTTCACGGATTGGGAATTGATTGCCCTGGAAAATGGCTCCACTGATGATTCCCCGTCCATTTTATTAAGTTACGCGGATCCCCGGATACGGGTTTTTTCGTTTTCAAAAAATATCGGCCGTACGCCGGGCCTGCGGCATGCCTTTGATCAGGCGCGCGGGGAATATATAGCGGTTTTGGATGCCGATGATGTTTCCCGTTATGACCGGCTGACGCGGCAGGTTGCATTCCTCGATGCGCATCCTGAAACGGTGTTGGTGGGCGCGTGGGCTGAGCATATGGATGAGCAGGGACGTGTGTTTGACAGGTGGGAGCCGCCGGCGGATCCGGGCAAATTGCTGGATATTATCGCCCGGCGCAATCCTATTGTGCATTCTTCGGCCATGTACCGCAGGAGCCAGGCGTTGTGTGCGGGGGGGTATCCGCTGGCGTATACATACGCTCAGGATTTTGCCCTTATTTTGGCTCTGGCGCGCCAGGGGCAGGTGACGGTTATCCCGGAGCATCTGTGCCGGCTGAGGGTCTTTCCCGGGAGCATGACGCGTTCAGGTGAATATTACCTTACATTTCTTCGGGAAGAGCTGGCGTTGTTAAAGTATGCCGGGAAAACGCTTTCTTTCAGCCTGACAGGACGTGTTATTAATATTTTGAAAGTGCTCAAGTGTCAGGCAGGATACAGCAAGGCACTTTTTTATCAACACAATAAAATGTGCGGGGAAAAAATAAGATGAATATTGGCCTTTGGATCAGCCGTTTGGGTTTGGCGATGATATTTTTTTATTGCATCGGGGTATCATTTTTCTTTTCGGATTTCGCTGAAATGCACATGACATTTTCCTTTTTGCCGTTTCCTGTTTTTATCGGTGAGATTATTTTATTTTCTTGTATTCTTTTATTGTTAGGGCTTTCCCGGTGGCAGAAATACCTGGGCTTCCGTACGCTTCTGTTATTGGCGCTTTATTTTGGCTGGGTTCTGCTGAAGGCATTGATTAATTATGTTCATGACGGGCCGCTGACTTGCCGGAATGCGGCGCTTTTTTATTACCCGGCTTTTTCTGTGCTCGCATACTGTTTTTATCGCGGGGCCGGGGTTCCCCGGAATGTATGGGTATTTTTATCGTTGTTGGGGGCGGGTATTCTTTTTTTTAAAGGGATGGTCTTTTGGTATTGGTGGACATACCTGATGTTCTTTGCCGTGGCGCTCCTGGATATTAAATCGGATCTTGGGCGGCGCGCGGGCTGGCTGTTCTTTATCGTTATTCTTGTGCTTGGCTCCGAATATCTTTACAAAGGGCCGCGGGCGCATTTTGTCAGTGTTTTTTTCAGTATTATTTTTCTTGTGTTTAGTTTGGGCAGGCTTTTTATCCGACGGAATTTTTTGCTTTATGGTGCGGGGTTACTGGCGGCGTTTGGCGTTTTCATGGCGGGATTTACCATTTTCGCGGATAAGGCGGCGATTGTTTCTTTGACGTCGTTGAATGGCAATATTGCCGTGTACCGTGAAAAAGACAGATTGTACAGGGAAAAGGAGGCGTCTTTTGTAGCGCGCGACATTGCGCCGCATCTGTATCAGCCTAACGACCCGGCGGTATTACCGTCGACGCCAGTTGATTCTCAGCCGGCGGTTGTTCCGTTAGTGACGAGCAAGACGGAGGCGCTGGTTAAACCGCCTGCCGGCATTGCCCCGTTAGCGGGCAGCAGGGTACAGGCGCCTGTCACACCGGAGGTCAAGCATGCTCTTGTACAGGAGAACAAGGGCTCTCCTGTTATGCACCAGACGGTGGATATGCTGCGTCAGGTCAGCGCCAGCCGTGTGCGCGAGACCCGGGAACTTTCCTTGCATGAAAGTAATATTGTTTTTCGTCTTTTTGTGTGGCGGGATATGGCCAGAGAGTTGATCCATGAAAAGGCCTGGTTCGGGTTCAGTTTCGGCAAGCCGCAGCGTTCAAGGTCCCTGGAGGTCCTGGGGTGGGCGCGAGGGGAGTGGGGGCGCGACGGCTGGATTACGCCGCACAATTCGTATTTTCATATTATTTATCGCGCCGGGATATTGGGTTTTGTTTTTATTATTATTCTATTTTCAGTTGTCAGCGGACTTGTCCGGGACTTCATGTCCAGGCGTTCATTGACCGGGATTTTACTGGCGGGGGCACTGATGTACTGGCTGGTTTTATCGAATTTCTTTGTTATCCTGGAATTGCCGTATAATGCGATCCTGATTTGGTCATTGCTGGGCATCACCTGCGCGTATCGCGATAATCTTAAAGCAGTGGCGGGATGAAGATCCTGTTCATGCACAATCGTTATGTGATCCCAGGGGGGGAGGATTCCGTCTTTGATGCTGAGCTACGGATGCTCCGGCAGGGTGGGGATGAGGTTATTGCCTGTGAACGTTCGAATCAGGAGTTGGAACGGGCTTCTTTCAGCGGGAAACTGGCTTTCTTGTTTAAAGAGAGCGTTTGGAATTCTGGTTCTTACCAGCGGGTGGCCGGGCTGATCAGTGCACATCATCCGGACATAGCGCATATTCATAACCCATTCTATCTTCTAAGCCCTTCTGTCTATCAGGCGTGTTTTGATGCGGGGATCCCGGTGGTGCAGACATTGCATAATTACCGTTTCCTGTGTGCCGCGGCAACTTTTTACCGTGATGGCCGGGTGTGCGAGGAATGCCTTGGCCATGGGCGGCTGCGGGCAATGAGGTACGCGTGCTGGCGGCGGTCTCCGGCGGCTACGGCAGGTATGCTGAGGGTTGTGGATGCGTATTACCGCCGGTCCGTGTTAAAAAAAATTTCGCGTTTTATCGCCCTGAGCGAATTCAGCTCTTCCAAATTCCTGGCGGCCGGGTTTCCTGCGGAGAAGGTTGTGGTGAAGCCGAATTTTTTGGATATAGACCCCGGGTTTCAGCCGGACAAGGGTGGTTTCGGCCTTTATGTCGGCGGATTTTATGATTACAAGGGGGTGCGTACGCTTGCCAAGGCGCTCGCCGGATTGTCCGGGCCGGTTGCTTTCAAGATGATCGGTGATGGCCCGCTCTTGGCTGAATGCCGGCAGTTGGTTGGCAGGGCCCCGGTGGAATTCCTCGGGCGCAAGGGATTGGATGAGGTTCTGGCGCAAATCAAGGATGCTTCTTTTGTTGTTTTGCCGTCAGAGTGTTACGAGAATTTCCCTCGGGTTATTGTTGAGGCCATGGCGTGCGGTACGCCGGTGATGGCGTCTGCGCACGGGGCGATGCGTGAACTTATTGACGACGGCAGGACAGGGATGCTGTTCCGTGCCTTTGATGTTGAAGCCTTGCGTGAGAAGATTGGCTGGGCACAGGCCACCCCGGATGCCCTGCGCGCCATGGGCCGGAATGCCCGGCGCGAATATGAGAATAAATATACAAGGGCTATTAATTCCGCACGGCTGCGCGCGATTTACGCCGGATGTTTTTAGGCAGTAGCCATTGTATCTTTGAGTTGAGGGGCTCTGTCTATCGCTGTTGGCCGAATGCTTCAAGCGACGCAGGCTTGACAAGTATCATGGTCCAGGGGAATGGTGTTCTGGTTTCCATGATCTTAAAGTGAGGCTTAAGAAGGTTCTCGAATTCTTTTATTCCCCAGTGATTGATATGCCCCGGCGTATTTCCAAGATTCAGGATATATTTTCCTCGTGCCATATTAAGCAGTCGCCATAACGGCTCCTGTGGTACCGAGAAGAGCGCGTATTTCTTGATATGCTGGGATATGATTTTTAGTGCCGTGTCTGGATCATCTAAATGTTCAAGCACTTCACAGCATACCAAGAGGTCAGCGGATTCGCTCTTGCTGAAGCTGTAAATTGATTGGGTGAAGAATGTCACGGGGATCGTTTGGTGGATGGCTGCTGCTTGGGTAATGATTTTTGCTGACACATCAAAAGCTTTAATGTCCGGATAACCGCATCGGGCCAGATGAGCGGCCAGATGGCCTTCACCGCAGCCGATCTCTGTAACAGACAGGATTTCATTGCGATGTGGTTCAAGCAGGTTTTCTGCGGCTGAGAAGAACCCCGATACCATCCATTGAACCAGGGGGTTGCGGGAGCCGTATTTGTCGAAGGTGTTACCGGCGATGATTGCCTGTTTATCCATCAGTTCTTTTTGTACTGTTTTAAACGTTGTTGATACTGGATATTTTCGAGCAGCTTGCGGTTGGTGGTTTGGACACTTGACAGGAATCCGATGAGAAAACTTTGGAATCCCGCAGCAATAAAGAGAGAGGCAAAAATCACCGATTGCACATGCCAGCGGCCTTCACCGGCAGTGATGAGGTAAAGGTAACGGCTGGCGATGACGAGGCCGATGATGGAAAGAAAGAGGCCAAGAGAAAAGAAAAAACGTATTGGTTGATAATTGACAAAAGTAATCAGGATGGTCCATACGGAACGTTGGACATAGGAAGCGGTGCTTTTGACCAGGCGTGAAGGGCGAAGGTCAGGATTTACCCTGATGGGGACGCTGGTGACACGGAGGTTCTTTTCATCAGCCTGCAGGAGCATTTCCAGTGTGTAGGTATAACGGCTATGGATATTGATCTGCATGGCCGCATGCCGGTTAATGGCCCTGAATCCGCTGGTTGCATCCTGGATATTGATATGGCTCAGGTACCGTATAACAAAGCTGCCAAGGTGCTGGAGATATTTTTTTATAGGGGAAAAATGGGCAACACTGTTGATAGGACGGGTGCCGATCACGATATCCGCCTGGCGATCCTTGAGGGGTTGAATAAGGAGGGGAATATCGTTCGCATTGTACTGGTTGTCGGCATCTGTGTTGACAATGATGTCCGCACCGCGGGTCAGGCATGCCATTAGTCCTGTGGTGAAAGCCCGTGCTAATCCCTGATGAAAGGGCAATGAGATGATATGGTCTACGCCTGCCTTTTTGGCGATGTCGATGGTGTTGTCTGAACTCCCATCGTCAATGATGAGGATTTCGACTTGACGGATGCCGGGGAATTGCCGGGGTATCTGGCTGATGGCAAGGCCGAGCGTTTGGGCTTCGTTATAACAGGGGATTTGGATGATGAGTTTCATAGGTTGTAATACTTTATTAAAAAATCATTCAGAAATCCATTACTTTTATTGTAAAGTAGATTTATATATATGAAAAGAATTCTGCTATTCACTCTAATTGTCATGTTTCTTTTATTCCGGCCCTATCAGTTACAACGCAACGGGATGATGTACGCCAGTGATGATTATTCTTATTTGGCGCATGCCACATCATTGGCTTTCTTTCAATTTCCATCCTATGAACGCGAGCATTTTACTGTCGGCGACAAAATCCCGGCGCATGCCATTGGCCCAGGTATTATGGCGGCTCCTTTTGTTTTCATATTTTCTCTTGTTGACCGGGTGAAAGGCAGTGATATTGTCGACCAGCGTTCGCCGGACAATCTGAAAGACAGTTGGGCTGTGTTTGGGTTTATGGTGGCTACTGTGTTTTATTTTTTGTCAGCTTTGGTTTTGTTTTACAGGGGGTTAAGGTTCTTTTTTTCGGAATCGACGGCGTCATGGTCAGTTATCCTGATGATCCTTGCCCAGGGCGCCCCGTTATTTGTATTCCGCAGGCCTGTTTTTTCTCATATATACACATTGTTCCTGGGGGCGGCATTATTGTTTTTGTTGTTGAAAATCTTAATAAATAAGGATAAGCCTGTCAGGCTGCGTGAGATGCTGCTGGCTGGGGTGCTCGGAGGCATGACGATCCTTGTCAGGACAGATAATGTTGTTTTTGCCATGGCTTGGGTGATGGTTTTCTGGCTTCTTTCTCCTGGCAGCAAAAAATATCTTTCGGCTATGGTCCTTTTGCTGAGTGTGGGGATGCCTGTTTTTATTTTTAAGATACTGCCTGGGACAGGACAGCGCTGGCAGACAGGAATAGCGTATCTGCTGGAATCGCATGAAGCGGTTTTTTATATCAAGCGATTATGGCATGTTCTGGTTGGGGTAGACTGGGGGCTTATTTTTACGGCACCGTTTTTATTGGCCGGAATGGGGGCAGTGGGGTTAATCCCTCGATCTTGGAGAGGTGTTTTTGGATTGCTGGCAGTGTCTTTGCTTGTGAATCTGTTCATTGTATTACAATGGGAAACCCAGGGTGGATGGTACGGGTACCGGTATTTGTTGTTTTCGGCCTTTCCGGTTTTTCTTGTGCCGTTTGCGTTCTGGGTAAAATCATTTTGCGATGGTCCAAATTCAAGGATAGCGTGGGTCCTTTTCTTATTAGCGGTTTGTCCGGTTCTTTCTATGCTTTTCTTTGAAGGCAATCAGATGCTCACCCTGGCTTTGATCCAACAGCCGTTTGGGAGGGAAGGGTGGGGCAATAATCAGTACCAGTTGCAGGTGTGGTGGACGCTTTTGATGCGACCGATGGAAGCTGTGGTTGTTGTTGCCAAGGGAGGGGTATTGTATGTGGCGACATTATTAAAGGTGGCGCCTAAGGGCATCAATGTTTACAACATGCCGGATACCAGTTTGTTGATCAAGGTGATGATTATTTATGCGATGCCTTTTTTGTTTATGTTAAGAAGAAATAAAGCGTAAGGAGCTGAATTATTATGTTTATAAATAAAAATGGATTGGTTGTTGGCAAAAGGGATATTGTAATCTCGTGGGTTCAATTAGCGGCATATTTTATCTTTTTTGTTGTTCTTGCCCAGGGACTTATTCACCGCCTTATCCAGAACAGCTGTGTGAATTTTTGGCAGGATGAATCGCTGATCGTTTTTGTGGCCAATCATGCACCGTTCACGATGGATTTTTTCCGTGCATTAAAAAGCATGACCGCAGGAATGCCCTGGCCTTTTATGGAGTATTGGGCTTACCTTTCGGTTTTGAAAGCCATTGTCCCTCTGGATTATCTCATGGCGCATCTGGAGTTTTTTTTGAGATTGCCGTTATTCTTTTATTCCCTGCTTATGGCGCTGGCGGTGTTTGTGATGGTGAGGACCCTGGCGCGCTCGGCTGTTGTAGCTCTTTGGATAACGTCGTACGTGTTTGTGGACAGTGTCCTTGCCGCGCACCTGGGATCGGAAATGAGGTTTCATGCCAGCGGGATGGCGCATGCGGCGTTGTCATGGTGCCTGTTGGCACTGATGCTGACAAGGCCGGAAGGGAAAGAATCGCGCGTTAAACGGGTGTTATTTTTTATGTGGTTTGCATCAGGGGTAATTGCTTCCAGCGCTCACCTTTACGCGGCATATTCTTTTTATATGCAGCTGATTGTGGCGGCCGGGGTTGAATTCGGTTGTTTTCCGGATTTAAAATTGCCGCACATGTCCCGGAAGATAAAGTTATTGATCCTGGGAGCCGGAATGATTGCCGGCGGCCTTTGTGCCAGGTTTATCGGATTGTTGCACTCCCCGGCAGGGGGACGGGTAGAAGATTTTGGCGGCGCGATAAAAGCGATCTGCCAGGTTTTTAATATTCTTTTACCGCCAGCGGGGTTATTATGGGCCGTGGGTTTTGTGGTGTTGGGGGCGATATTCTGGCGCAAAACAAATATTCATGCCGGCAAGAAGGTTTTTATCCTTTGCCTTGGTGTGTTACAGGCTGGCGTTATCGCTGTTCTGGCGTATAAATACTTTGCCTGGAGAGGCTTCGGTTTGATGGCGTGGGTGCCCCGTTATGCTTCCGCGGGGCTTTTGCCGCTGGTCTTTTTTTGTTGTTATCTCTTGCGCTTTTCGATATCGCATCATATTGACCGGAAATGGGGTGTGTGGGGCCTTTGTTTTTTCCTTTTTTCACTGGTCGCGGGGCATGTGCATGCGTCTTCTTATTGGGGAGATGACCGGATTGATTTGAAGGATCAAAGATGGAGCATGGCCAAGGATAATATTTTGCGGTTGAAGGTCTTGGGGAAAGTGACATATATTATTGGTGCTGTCCCGAACGCGGATCACAGCCTTATGGCGGATGTGCACGGCTTAAGCCTTGATCATACCTGGCAAATATATACAGGAGGGCCGTTTGCGGTGGCGCCCATCAGCCGTTATAAAGTGAATCTATACGGCGGGCGTACGGGGCTGCCGTGTGAAGAACGGGAGCGTTATCCTGTGGCAGAGGATGGCCGGGCGAAAAGTTATGCCGTGGATTTTTGTGAGCATGGCAAAGTTGTATTAAGGGTCGTGGAAAAAAACTGAATGACAAAACAGGCTTTGGTGCGAGGTTATAGGAATGAGTAATATGTGGATCATGTTGCCGGTGACGGCTTTTATCCTGGCATTATTGTATTACCGGATAAAGGTATCTTTTGCCGGCTGGCGTTTTGCTGCGCTTTTGGCAGCGGTAACGCTGGCTGTTTTAGCTGTTCTTTTTATTGAGATTGCCAGCCCTTTCTCGGCCTTGTCGTCTTTGTCGGTGCGTTTGTTCTGGGGAGGGATGATTTTATTGTTCGGCTTGATGGCGGGTTGGCGTTTGAAGCGGACGGGTTTTCGTTTTTCCCGATTGCCGCCGTTGGGATGGATGGAGTGGGGGGCGCTCGGCCTGGTAGCCATTTTATTTATCATAAATATTGGTGTTGCATTTATTGCCCCGCCGAATAACTGGGACTCCATGACCTACCATCTTCCCAGGGTTATGCACTGGGCTGCCAACGGGAGTGTCAGGTTTTATCCTGCGTTTATTGAGCGGCAGTTGCTGTATCCTCCGGGAGCGGAGTATTGCCTTTTGCACCTTCATCTGTTGTCGGGGGGAGATCGCTGGTTTAATTTTCTTCAGCTCTTGAGCTGGATCGGTGTTGGTATTTCGACGTCCCTGATCGCGGGATGCCTGGGCGCGGGGCGCCCGGGGCAGCTCCTTGCCGGGGTTGTGGCGGTAACGATTCCGATGGCTGTCTTGCAGTCGACCAGCACCCAGAATGATTTGTTTGTCAGCTTTTGGATTTCCGCGGTTATTGCCCTGGGCCTGTTGTGGCGGAAAAGGCCGGCATGGTCTACGATCTTTGCGGCAGCGGCGGCATTGGGTATGAGCATGCTGGTGAAAGGGACTTTTTTTGTCGTTATCCCTTTTGCGGTATGGATGGCAATTTGTACGCGCCAGCGGTTTTTCAGGCATTGTTTGATTTTTGGTTTCATGATCCTTTTGCTGGTAGGCGGGCATGTGTTCAGGGTTTGGACATGGCAAGACCATTCGTTGCTGAGCACAGAAAAATCAGCACCTCTTATGCTCAGGCATGATCCGGCAGCCATCGCGGTGAACGGGATGTGTCAAATGGCTACCGGGCTTATGACACCTTTCTTTTCTGCAGATGCTTTCCTGGTGGGCGTTGTTGCCCGTGCGTCTTTTGCCCTTGGGATTGATTTGAGGTCGCCGGAACTGTTCGGCAGTGCTTTTAACGGGCTGGTGGACCCTTTGCTGTTTTATGATGAGGACTACGCGTCGGCACCGGTGCGCATGATCCTGGTTCTGATTCTTCCGGTGTTGCTGTGGTGGCGGAAGGCAACGCCGGGAGGTTGGGGGTATTATGCATGCTGGATGGCCGGGTGGGTATTGTTTTTTGTTATTGTCAGTTGGCAGCCATGGATCACGCGGCTGCATTTGCCGCTCATTGTTCTGTCGGCACCTTTATTGGGTGTGATCGCCGGGAATTCGAGACGATGGCTTGCGGTCGCGGGGATTCCGTTATTTGTGTTTGCATTTTTAACCATAGGTAATCATGCGACCCGCCCATTATTTGGGGCGAACCGGATTTTAATTGGAGCCAGAGAGCATTATTATTTCATGAAAAAACCGGAGTGTGCGCCCGCTTTTATACGTGCGACGGCGGTTATTCGTTCTTCAGGATACAAAGAAATAGGGTTGATCGAGGGATCTGACAGCTGGGAATATCCTTTATGGGCACTGACGGGATACGGGGCCGTGAAGTACCGTTTGCTTGGCCTTCCCGGGGCGGTTCCTCAGCCGCCCCCGCGGCTGCTGGTCACACTGGATGATCACAGAAATGATATTTTTCAAATTGAGGGGGGGGTGTTCATGAAAGTTTGGGAAGAGGGGGAAATACAAATTTTTACGCGGGTTCGTTGATGCGATTAATGCAAGATGAGGGATATTAAATGAATAAAATAAAAATCCCGTTTGTTCCATCGGGAGAGCGGGCCTGGCTGGCGGGGGGTACGGCCCTTGTATTGCTGAAGCTGTTTTGCCTTTGTTTCTTTTCATCGGATTTTCAAAACAGATTTTTCATTCCGTTTGTCAGTCATTTCCTGGCAAGCGGAGATGACCCGTGGCAGTTTTTTTTCAATCATCCCGCGCTGGGTGTTGAATTCCCGTATTCACCGGCCATGCTTTATATCCTTTCGTTTTTTTATTTTCCGGCCTATCATTTCGGCTGGGATTCGGTCGTGGCGCAGAATTTTTTCTTTAAATTGCCGCTTTTCCTGATGGATATCAGTATTTTGTTCCTGTTGTTGCGGCTGTCCTTCGACAGGGCGAGGGTGATCATTTTCTATTTTGCCGCGCCGGTGATTTGGTATGCCACGTATGTTCATTCCCAGCTTGATATTATTCCGACCGGATTGCTGTTCTGGTCAATTTATGCCCTGCTGCGCGGGAGGACCCTGGCCAGTGCGCTTTTTTACGGCGTCGCGATAGCGACAAAAATGCATGTCCTTGTTGCCTTGCCCATCATGCTGGTGTATTTGTGGCGGGGGAAAAGCATGGCCGAGGCCTTGAAATTCCTGATATTTTCAGCGGCGATCCCTTTGGCGGCAGTCCTTCCTTTCCGGAGCGAGGGGTTTGTCGCGCTTGTTCTGCATAATCCCCAGCAGGCCATGATCTATGACGCGTTTATCCGTATTGGCGACGGCAAGCTTTATTTGACGGTCCTGTGCCTGGCGCTTGTTTGGGGGCGGTTTATTTCTTTCCCACGTGTTAACAAGGACATCCTTTATGCTTTCCTGGCGTTGATTTTTGCGGCCCTGGTGGCGTTCCTTATACCCGGGCCGGGCTGGTACGTCTGGCTTTTCCCGTTCATCAGCATTTTCTTTATTAAAGCTGTGCCGGAATGCCGGAGCCTGTCGATGCTCTTCTGGTGGTTTAATTTTATTTACCTGGTGTGCGTGGTGTTCTTTTACGACCGCGGATTAAAGGATATTGTTTTTCTTCAAATGCCGTTAAACCTGAAGGTTGCCGCGCCAGTTTTAAAGAATATCACGGCCACATTCCTTTCCTCGACATTGATCGCGTGCATGTATATTTTTTACAAGCTCGGGATTAAAAGTAATTTCTTTTATAAACATGACGGTTCGACCGTTATCGCTATCGCGGGTGATAGCGCGTCGGGCAAAACGACACTGATGCATGATTTAAAAAGACTTTTCGGGCGGAAAATGCTCCTTTTGGAGGGTGACGCGGATCACAAGTGGGAACGCCAGGATAAAATGTGGGAACAGGTAACCCATTTGAATCCCCGGGCGAATGACCTTTACGGCCAGTATGATGATTTGCTGAATCTTAAATACGGAAGGGCTGTGCGGCGGCGGGATTATGATCATAAAACGGGCAAGTTCTTAGAACATCGCCGGGTGGTGGCGTGCGATTATATTGCGCTTAGCGGCTTGCACGCGTTTTATTTGCCGAAGATGAGAAAGATAGCTGACGTGAAGGTTTTTCTTGATACGGATGATGCCCTGAGGACGTCCTGGAAGGTGACGCGGGACTCGTCTGAAAGAGGCTATGCCCCTGCCGCGGTTAAAGATCAGATGTCGGCGAGAGAGCAGGACGCGCGGAAATATATCATCCCCCAGCGGGCATTTTCGGATATCGTGATCGGGTATGCCATGGAGGGCAGCAGCCTGCAGTTGAAGGCGGCGTTTGATTCCAATATCAGGGCCAATGTTCTGGTTGATTTCTTAAAGACTAAAATTGACCTTCAATGGGATTATTCGGAAGATCTTAAGACCCAGGTCATTGTGATGAAGGGCGATGTCAGTGCCGGGGATATTCAGGCGCTGGCCCGGGATCTTGTTTTGAATATGGATGACCTGATCGGTGTGGGGGATGTTTGGGAAAGCGGATACCGGGGGATTGTGCAGCTGTTGATCCTTTTGGTGATCAGCGAGACCGTTAAGGCCGCGACAGGGAGGTCTGTGCGTGAGATTTAAGGGGATATTGCTGGATCTCGACGGGACCTTGTACGATTATAACAGGGCGCACGCGCCTGCGCATGAGGCGATTATCCGCTTGTGGGCAGAAAAAACAGGGCTGCCGGCTGTCACGATTTCCGATGCCATTGCCGAAGCCAGGATTTCGGTGCATGACAGGCTGCGTGGTACTGCCGCCTGTCATGGCCGTCTTTTATATTTTCAGGGGGCGTGTGAGCGGTTGGGAGTATCATCTTTTCCGCTGGCGCTGGATTGTTACCGTCTGTATTGGGATGTATTTATCAAAAACATACAATTATATGACGGTGTCGCCGCGTTCTTTGATGCTGTCGCCCGCATTCCGGTCGTGATTGTGACAGATCTGACGGCCGATGTGCAGCACAGGAAGATTATTGATCTGGGGCTTGCCCCGCGTATCACGGGAATGGTGACGAGTGAAGAGGCCGGTTGTGAAAAACCGGCGCCTTTTATTTTTCATCTGGCGTTGCGGAAACTCGGGGTAGCGGCGGCGGAGGCCTGCATGATCGGCGATGATCCGAAAAAAGATATTGAAGGCGCCGCGGCGGTCGGCATGACGTCATTTCTGGCAAGCGGCGATTTTAATCCTATTATCAGGGCATTGAATCATGGATGACATCGAGCTTTTGACAAGGCTTTCAAAGTATGCCGGAGAGCGCACGGACCTTGTTCAGGCCGGCGGCGGGAACACTTCCGTACAGATGGATAATGGCACCATGGTTGTCAAGGCGTCGGGATGCCA
>JBAXBM010000010.1:0-20786 GCA_037141995.1 Candidatus Omnitrophota bacterium | reverse complement strand
CTGGGGAGATTGAACCTTCAGGCATCGGGGTGTTTTCTTTGGCTGGAAGTTCAGGTATTTCTGTCGCGGCCACAGCCCTGGAAGACGCAGCCCATCATATAATTCCGGTTGAGAATATCCGCCTTTATCATGTCACTGAACATCTCAGGCGCCTTGATCTTTATTGGGCGATCGCCGGGTATGACCTTCATCCTGACCAAATGGAACCTGTTTCAACGTTTGATGTTGCTGCGGGAGGCTCGGTATACTTATATGCCAAGGTGGTTGTTCCGGCCGATGCTCCGGGAGGGAATTATGCCGGGTTTATTGATTTTAAGAAAGGCGATCAAGTGCTTTACCGGCTGTCGTTGCAGGTAAGGGTTATCCCGACAAGGCTGGATATGTCAGAACATATCAATACGATTTATTCTGACCCTTACGGCAAGGTTTTTTCCAATGATACCAACGAGGTATTCCGGATTTTTCGGGAAACCGGCCTGGAGCCGTTTTTTACGTCATCTTTAGGTTTTAAGCCTGTGTATGACGCGAATCATACAATGGCAGATGTTGACTTGTCGCTTGTCGCAAAAAAAATGGATCGATTTAAAAAAGAAGGCATTATCCCAAGGGTTATGTTTTTGGAAACTGGTAGTTTTTGGGAGGGTTTGTATGCCTCATTATTCGGCGGAGTTTACCCGATGAGTGCAGCGCCGCTGGATCTTTACAATAAACTTGAGGATCCTGTCTTTAAAAGTATGTACACCCTGGCCATTCATAAACTCCTGGATTTGGCGCGGCAGTATAATGTTGAATTATATTTCGAAGCTTATGATGAGCCCGGCAAGGATCCTCTGCGACGGATCGCCGCAGACCGTTTGTATACGCTCATCAAGGCAGCGGGCGGAAAAACAACGGTTACCTACTATACCGGCTGTGATGAACCGGTGCCGGCGTTGAATTTTGTATATCCCGGCGGTATTATTCCGCCCCTGACACCTTTGATCGATATGAAAGTCTGGGAATTGGCGAGCTCCGGAACAAAGGGGTATGAACAGCATAATCCCCTGTATTCGTATTACACCACACAATATTCGTTCATGCCCCATCCGGCTGTGAACAGGTTCTTGCACGGATTGTTTCCTTTCAGGACAGATGCGAACAATGTTTCCTGTTACGCTTTTGGTGATATAGATCTTGATCCCTATAATGATTTTGACGTCAGTCCGTATATAAAGTTCCCCAAAAATAACGTTGATTTCATTTTGGCGTATCCGACCCTCCAAGGGACAATGATTGAATCATTGAGCCTGGAAGGTATCCGCGAAGGGATCAAGGACGCGAAATACATAGCGACATTAAAACGGCTTATCCGGGAGAACCCCGGTGAAGAGGCGGATGCGGCCTCGGCGTACCTTCAGGCCCTTAAGGCGCGGATACCGTATTCATTCTATGAAACTTATGTGGCCACACGCAAACCCTATGGCTTTTATGAGAGTCTGGTCCGGGATGTTTCGGATAAGGCTGATCCGGGGGATTATGAAGCCTTTACGAGGGTGCGCGGTCAGATCATCGGGCATATTGAAGCATTATTAAAGGTTCATGCCGGGGGGTTGACAGGCGACGTTTCCGGTGACGGCAGAGTCACCATGTACGATGCCGCGCTAGTGTTGAAATACACCGTTGGCGGCCTGCTCACGAGTGTGCAACAGGTGCAGGCGGATATGAATAGTGACACGAACATTGATGCGGCAGACGCTATGGCCATTGCCAGGAAGGCGATGGGTGTTAATTGATAGCTTATGCGTGGGTATGTTTGAAGAAAAGAAAGGCGCGCTGTGAAAAATGAAATTTCAGGATGTGCTGCCTGGTGCTTGCTGATGGTTTGTGTTGTCTTACCTGCCAGTGCGCAGGCAGATAATTCACCGCGAATTTTTTCGCACATTAAAACATTTGCCAATGTAAGCTCACCAACATCCGGGCAGGCAATATGGTCAAGGGCGCATTTTGACCTGGGGATCTCTGGTCAGAAAATACTCAATCAGAGCCTGAAGTATGTTAGCTGGTCGGATTTGTCCCAGGAACTGGGAACTTACGCTGAGGTTTATAATATGTTTGATGCGGCGGGAATTGATTTTAATGATGCTTTTTATCATTATTCCAAAGATGTTTATATTCCTGCTGTCTCTGCAGATCCGGCAAGCGGCCTACTGCGCAAGAGCTCCATGAAAGAGGATCGATTCTACAAGATCCTGTTATTTCTTTCCGGCCCGCCGTTTTGGCGAACGGGTGTTGATGCCAGGTGGGGGAGCAGTCTTGAGTTTAACGGGGACGACCAGCAAACCGTTAACCTTGGGCAGACAATAAACTCTTTGATAACCCGGGCGGTGACGTTTGAGGCCTGGATCAAGCCTCAGTCGCATATCAGCTCAACTATTTTTGGCTGGGATTCCCGTAATAGCCTCTGGATTGATGGCTCGGGGAAACTTGTGGCGGAGATTAATGTTGATAATCAACGGCAGGGTGCGCCCCGCTATGTGTTTCCTAATTTCAATCAATGGTACCATATTGTTGGCGTCGGGGACGCGGAGGCCGGGACAACCCGGCTTTATGTTAACGGCAATCTCATTGGCACAACGGCGTTTAGCCCCGGCAGTATAACCAGGAATACGGGTTCGCTGGGCATTGGATCCGGATTTCACGGAATAATTGATGATGTGCGTCTTTATAACCGGGCTTTGTCTTCGAATGAAATCCAGCAACGTTATGCGAGCAACACACAGATAAACAATGGTTTGGTTGGGCATTGGAGTTTTGACGAAGGCCAGGGCAATATCATTGGTGATACAAGCGGTTTGGGCCATCAGGCGGCAATTTCTGTCAGGGATGTTACTTCTGCCGCTTACGGCGATAATTATAATTCAAGTCAAGCCCTGCCCCAAAGCACGGATGTTACTTTTTGTTTTCCCCAGGACACGTCATTATATATTGGTCATCCCTGGAGATTTAACGAGATCAATGTCACACTTGCTCATGCCGCCGGCATCGGCTGGAGTGCGGTATGGGAATATTGGGATGGGACGGCCTGGACAGGACTAACGGTGAATGATGGCACGCTGAATATGCGCCAAATCGGGAAGATAATGTTTGTTCCTCCCGGCCCATGGTCAAAGACCTCGGTGAATGGAAACAATTTGTACTGGTTAAGACTGCGTTGTGTCAGCGCAGGGACATCCGGCCCGGCGTTTCGTTCCACGATCGTCGTATCCTCGCAATATCAGTGGCAAGGCACATCAGGGATCAGCGGTGAGAAATACAGTATGGTGCAGGTCAACGGGGTTGATCATGAGCTGGTTCCAGGCTGGAACCCTGACAATGACAAGAATCAGGATGGTCTTGTTGATGACAATGAGTTTGCCCATTTGACAGATCCGGCGGCCACGGCGCGATGGAAATATCGCGCTATTGTTCCGGCATGGTATTTAATTAACCGTTGGGTCATGAATTTTGGCAATACGGCCTACCGGGAGTATTTTGTCGATAAGACGCTTGAAATACAGGCAGCTGCCGGGGTCGATGGCATCTATGTGGATAATGCGGCCACGGCTATGCCGGATTTTTTTGGGGGCAGCAAGACGTATCTGGAGTATACAGTCCCGGCTACTGATTTTCTTCGGGATTCCATGGCGAGCCTGGCGGCGATCAAACAGGAAATGGGTGTCAACCCGTTGATAGTAAACGCTAACAGCATGCCTTTTTATAATCCGGCCATTATTACACCGGTGGACGGTTTTTTGTCGGAAGGCAGAATAACATATAGTCACAGTTTTTATGATACCCCCGACAGATTATTGGCTGAGTTGGGCACGATAAAATCCTTTGCCCGGGATGGAAAAATCGTTGTTCTTCATGGCCAGCTGGATCCTTTGGGGTGGGGAGGTTCGCAACTGTTGACCATGGATCGTCCGAAAGCGGTCAATCGCTTCGGATTATATGCGCTGGCCAGATATTACATGACCGCTTTTGATAATACGTATTTCTGTTTTCAGGATCCTTCGCATTATGCAACTCCATGGGTGGATTGGTTTGACGCGATTGGTTATGATGTTGGCTTACCTCAGGGGGATTTTTATATTTTCAGTAGAATTCGGGACAATTATCCCAATCCACCGCCAGTCAACATTTTGAATAATGCCTCTTTTGAAGACAGCAATGTTGTGTTATCTACCGGGGATTCGGCGGATTGGCTGGCGCGGGGATTGGCGGGAAGCGTTACTATTAGCGATACAAGTGAAGCCGGCGCGCGTGCGTTAAGGATTGATGCAGATGACAGTCACACGAATTATAGTACTCAGTATGTTTATCCGCGGATCAAACCCAATACGACCTACACCCTCAGCGGCTGGATCAAGACGGAAAATATAAATTCATCCAACAATTTTGCGGCAGCGATATATATTTACGGCGGTGTTCCTGATGTGGCAGGAACATCTACCGCCGGAGTTTCCGGAGGAACGCATGACTGGACATTCGTGAGCACAATCTTTAAAACCGGGAATAATCCAGGTTCCGGCGCAGATTTGCCGCATGCGGCCAGGGTTTATGCGGTTAACCGGGGGACATCCGGGACAGCCTGGTTTGATGATATCAGGCTGGAAGAAGGGGAATATCCTCTCTCGTTAGTTCTTGCCAGGAATTTTACAAAGGCATTGGTGTTATTAAGGCCCATGCCCTATGCCTCAACCAATGACATGGGGGATACGACGTCCGCTGCCCTGGACCTGGAAGGGTATTATCAGCCGTTAAATAATGACGCGACCCTGGGGCCAGTGACTAATACGATTGCTATCAAGCGGTTTGAAGGCATAATTCTGATACGGACAGCAGCGGGATCTGGTACGCCTGGCCCTGTCAATGGCCTGTACGGAGATGTCGACGGTGACAGTGTTATTTCTGCCGGAGACGCGCTGTTGGCCGCCCAGGCCGCAACAGGGCTCAACCCGCTGACGCCGTTACAAACCACACGGGCGGATGTTTCCGGAAACGGTTCTGTAAGCATGCATGACGCGTCGCTGATCTTGCAGTATGTGACAGGATCGCGTACGAAGTTCCCGGTAGAGAAATGAATGCTCTGAGATGAGGTGCCCTATGCTGATGCGAACAGGAATATTGCTGCGGCGACAGCCAATGGGATGGTTATTGGGGTTATTTCTTCTTGTTACGGGTAATGTTGCAGCAGCTGTTCCGCTTGTAGATGATGCCTCGACACGAGTTTTCCCGCACATCAAGATTTTTGCTCGTGCAATAGGGCTGACGTCGGAACAGAAAGATTGGTATAAGACGCATGTTGATATAGTTATGGGGGACAGTAAGGTCCCTGGCACAAGCATTAAATATGTGTCCTGGTCAGACCTGGCGCAAAGCCGTCCTCAATATTTCGCTTTATATAAAGTCCTGGATGCTGCTGGCAGTGATTTTAATCAAGCTTTTTTGCATTATAGCCAGGATGTCCTTTTACCTGCCAATAATAGCGATCCTTTTAAACAGGGGTCAACCGCCATCTCATTGCGCGAGGATAAATTTTTTCGAGTCGGAATAGTTAGTGGCTCGATTTGGATGGGGAGTAATGATGCCAAATTTGGCAATGCCCTGGATTTTGACGGGAATAATCCGGGTTTTCAGATTTCCTCGAAGTTAGGAGATCAGGTTTTATCGGGATATACCCTTGACCTCTGGATGAAGCCGGCACAACAGGTATCGACAACTATTGCCACCTGGAACGCGGGTATCAATGGTTTATGGATTGATGCTGATGGCCATCTTGTGATGGAGTGCAATGTTGATCATCAGCGAAAAGGAGCTGCGCGCTATGCTTTTCCTGTATTCAATCAGTGGTATCACGTTGTGGGCGTGTGCAGCGCTGCGCAAGGTATTGTCCGGCTTTATGTGAATGGACAAGAGGTTGGCAGCGGGGTTACGTTTACTCCCGGAGTGATGACTATTGATAAAAGAATGTTCTCTGTCGCAGGGACGTCTTCAAAATATCGGGGTGGGCTCGATGATCTGCGCATCTATAATCGTGCCCTAACAGCGGCTGAAGTCAGGGATCGGTATGTTTCAAATACAATGGTCAGTAATGGACTCATTGGTTATTGGAAGTTCGATGAGGGCGAGGGCACGGTTGTTGCCGATGCGATCGGGTCGGAAAACAGTTTTCTTTTTCCCATTGATATGTCATCGCAGGCGTATGGAGATCCGGCGACAAATAAAACCTTACCTGTAACCTATGATATTGTTTTTGGTTTAAAGAAAAATGACAGTCTCTACATGGGAAATCCCTGGAAATTCGGGGAGGTTAATTTTAACCTTGCTCAGGGCGCTGGTGCGGGATGGCGGGGGGTATGGGAATATTATAATGGCAGCAGCTGGACATCTCTTTTTGCGTAGGAAGATTCGACGAGCGGCATGCAGCAGAGCGGGAAGATGTCGTTTATACCGCCAGCCGATTGGCAGAAAACATATGTAGGCGACGCTCATATTTATTGGATACGGTTGCGCTGCAGCGATCCTGGCGCGGCGGAGCTTGTTTTCCGGTCGGTAGAAAGGGTTTCCGGATCGTATGTTTGGGAAGGGACTTCCGGTATTCATGGCCAGCCGTATGGGCATCGTGTTGATTCTGACGGAAAGAATTGTCTGGTTATCTCCGGCTGGGACATGGCCAATGATCTAAATGGTGATGGGTATATTGATGATACAGAGTTTTCAATCCGCAAGAACAATAAAGCCAGCGCGCGGTTTCTATCTAACGCGATTGTTCCCGCGGACTATTTTAGCAATCGCTGGGTGATGAATATTGGTCATCCTGTGGTGAGTGGTTATTTTGCCACCGCATCAAAAGATGCAATGAATGACGCCGGCATGGATGGCCTCTTTGTAGATAATTCGGTGGGCTGGATACCAGATTTAAAGAAAAGTGATTACCGGTACCTGGAGTATCCGCAAGGGGATCATGAAGCAAAATATCTGCAGGCGACGGTTGATTTGCACCGGGCCATAAAAGAGCAGGCTGGCAACCGCCCCGTTTTTCTTAACTCAGGGGGGATATATCCCGATGTTGTTGCTCCTGTCGACGGAAGCTTTATTGAGTGGGCGTTTACGTTTGATAATAGCTCCAAGGTTACACCTGTCTTTTTGTCCAGTTATTTGGCCAAGGTGAACATGTACAAAAAGTTGGGGAAACAGGTAGTGCTTAGCGCCGGACCGGCAAATTGGGATAATGTGCTTCCTGCGGATTTGGCGAAAGAGCGGCATCAGCTGTATTCGCTGGCAATGTATTATTTACTTGCGCAGGAGAACACCTATTTCGAGTATTTTTTGTCGAATGCTCCCTGGCAAGACTGGGCGAAAGCATTTGAGGTGGATATTGGCAAGCCGCTGGGTGATTTTTATCTGTATAAACAACTTTCTGGTCATGATTTCAGTTCGTCTTCATCGAATCTGATGGCTAACGCCTCATTTGAGGCAAAAAAGACCGGCAATCTTTCTCTGCCAGATGGCTGGATTAACAGCACATGGTATGGCGCTGGCGTTGGCGAAACAGTAAGCCAGTCGGGGAAATTCGGCGATTATGCTTTACGCCTTGACTCCGATTCCAAAAATAACTGTGGCGGCATGTTTCAGTATATCGCCCTCAAGCCGAATACGACGTATACTTTGGGGGCCTGGATAAAAACGGAAAACCTTGTCAGCGACTATTCGTTAGCAGCTGAAGTGATCGTTTATGGAGGAAAATCCGGTGGTGACTGGCGGGCGGGGTAGGGCCAGGGACACAGGACTGGACGCGGATTAATAAAGTTTTTACGACAGGCAGTGATACCACGGGGGCGTTTGTGTTTGGCGGTCAACTATATCGGGCACAGGGCACGGCATGGTTTGACGGGTTGATATTGGAAGAGGGTGAATATCCTCAAGTCAACATCTATGGCAGGAACTATAGCAAGGCATTGGTGTTAAGCCGGAGTATGGATGCGCTTAAGTATACCGATGATACAGCTGTCAAGGTAGACCTTAATGGCACATTTTTCGCAGTAGATGCTGCGGGCAATCCTGGGGGTGCGATCAATACGGCGGTTTTACGAAGCTATGAAGGGCTGATTTTAATGCGTGATCATGAATTGGTATCTTCACCCGATCTCTCCGGCGACGTCTCCGGCGATGGCCTGGTGACCATGTACGACGCCGCACTGGTGCTTAAGTACACCGTTGGCGGGACGCTGACAACAGGGCAGCAGGCGCAGGCGGATATAAACGGCGATACAACGATAAATGCGACGGATGCCGCAGCGATCGCGAAGAAAGCATTGGACTTGTAAATATATTCTGAACAATGGCGCGCGGGAGAGAAAAGTTATGAAAATTTTAACTTTTGTATTCATTATCTGGTGCCTGTTGGCGCCGGGGATGTGTTACGCCGGCATTGATGATGGTCTTATCGGCCATTGGAAATTTGATGAGGTGTCCGGTACCGTCGCGGCAGATGACCTGGGGAAATATCCCATGAAAATTGTTAATTCTTCGGGGAATGCCTTTGGCGCGGGGCAGGAAGGTAATGCCTTGAGTCTGGATGGGTTTAAAACATATGCCGCGTTAAATCAGGTGCAGAGTGCCCTGTATTTCACGGGCCAGCCCATGACGCTGGCGTTATGGCTCAAGCCTTCCCATCTCGATATAGATGGAGGCACCTTCCTTGCACAAGCTTCTAATGGATGGGTTGGGACATATTATTACCATTTATTCATTCAACCCGACAGCACAGTTCATGCTTGTTTTTCCAGTTGGGGAAACGCAGAGACGTGCGCGGCAACCACAACGGTACTCCAGCAGGATGTGTTTAGTCATATTGCAGTGATGATCGATGCGCAAAACAGGATCAAAATTTTTATTAACGGTGTTCTTTCGGCTAATGAGGTCTTTGATCATGTCGGTGTTAATCATGCGTTGGATGGGAAAGCACCTATCCCTTCGCTTTTTATCGTGGGGTGCAATTATCCTTACGGAACAACTTGGGCGGGAAGGACTGATTATTGTGTCCAGGGGGCCGTGGATGATGTCCGGGTTTATTCCAGGGTTTTGTCCATTCAGGAAGTGATTGCCCTTTCCGGCAATGCGGCGTTGATGGCGGATAAGACACCGCCTGTGATTACCATACTAAATCCTCCTGACGATCCTGTCCCCGCATGGATGACGTATTATTCGCTATCCTTAAAAACGGATGAGCCGGTATTTTCTTGCCGGGCTTCTGATCAGGCGGGACAAGTGTTTGACGCCATGCCGTTATCTTTTCATGCGTGGCCGTTACCGTTGCATCAGGCCATAACCCTGAAGACGGATCAGGGTACAAGCCGGAACCTGGAGATCCGCTGCATGGACCTTGCGGGGAATGAATCGTCGGTGATGGTCAAGTACGCCAGGGCTATGGATTCCACGGCGCCGCTCATTAGTTATATTCAAACACCGTATCTTTCATCGAACGAGGCTGTGATCGCCTGGACGTCTTCCGAGCCGTCTGATACGGGGCTGGCATATGGTTTGACAACAGCCTATAGATCACAGGCGGATCCTGAAGAGTCATTGTCGTACACGCATTTTGTTCATTTGAAAGATCTGCGGCCCGATACAACCTATCATGTCAAATTGTCATCAAAGGATCAAGCGGGCAATGTGGCCGCATCTGATGATGTGACCTTGACAACCGTTGCCCTCAAAGCGCGATTCTTGTACGTTTCTTCTGATGGCAACGATGCTAATCCGGGGACGGAGACAAAGCCTTTTGCTTCCCTGGAAAGGGCCAGGGATGAAATCCGTCTGTGGAAACAACAGGGGCTTCTGCCTAAAGGCGGGGTGACTGTTTATCTAAAAAGCGGAACATATTATTTGGGAAGCCCGTTTGTTTTATCGAGTGTTGATTCAGGACGCGCGGATGCGCCTGTCCTTTATGCGGCGATGCCTGGCGCCCAGGTGCTTCTAACGGCCGCTAAAAATATCAGCGGTTTTCAGGTTGTCAATGATCCGGCTGTTCTTGCCCGGTTAAGCCCTGAAGCGCGTGAGCATGTGCTTGTGTGCGACCTTCCGTCACAGGGGGTGAGTGATTTTGGGGTGATGAATCCTTACGGGGATGGGGTTACTTCAACGAAGTTTCCTTTGAATGTATTTTTTAACGATCAGGCCATGACCCTGGCCCGTTATCCGAATACAGATTGGGATCATGTGCGGGTGTTGGCGATTGATTCTGTTACGCAGGGGCCGCCCTCCATTATAAAGACGAAAATACCTCATGGCCTGTCAACAGGGGATAAGGCAGAAATCCGGGGGCGGATACACGGTGAGGCTGTTTTTGTTTATACAGTTACTGTCCTGGATGCGCTAACACTGCAGTTGGACAAACCCCTGCATGAAGATGATTTTGTGGGAGGGAAGGTTCATCCGGTAGGAAAACTGTTTTTTGATGGTACCCGGCCTGCGCTGTGGCAGGATGCGCGGGATATCTGGACCTATGGATTTTATATGTGGGACTGGGCTGCAAGCCGGCGGAAAATACAAAACCTTGCTGTGGCCAATCAATCATTTGTTGTGAAAGATTGGACCGACCCGGTCCGCGGGGGACAGCGGTATTATTTTGAAAATATCCTGGAGGAGCTGGATGCGCCGGGGGAATGGTATCTGGACCGCGATTCGGGCCGCCTGTTCTTTTGGCCGCCGTCACCTGTCGATCAGGCTGCCGTGAGTGTTTCGGCATCAACAGCGGACTATCTGGTGTCGTTAAACCAGGCTTCTTATATCGGGTTTCAGGGCATAACTTTTGAAAAAGGCCGATGGAAAGGGATCAATATTTCCCAGGGGAATAATAATGTTGTTGAGAATTGTGAGTTTAGATCCATGAGTGAGAACGCTCTGGGTATTTACAATTCAGCAGGCACCATGATACGCGGCAATCGTTTTCATGATATGGGTGGGGAAGGTGTCCATGCTTATGTTGGGGATATGCTGACATTGTCTCCCGGTTATAATATTTTTATGGATAACGATTTTTATAAATGTTCTGAAATTAACACGAGTTCCTTTGCTCTTAATGTGACCGGTGTTGGGCACTGGCTGATCAGAAATTATTTACACGATTTAAACGGCGGGGCGATCATCTATGCCACGCTTAATTCCGTGATTGAATATAATGAGATTGAAGATATTCAAAAGTTTATTGGCGACGGAGGCGGGATTTACACCTGGTGGCTATGGTATCATCGGGGCAATGTTATTCGCTATAATTATTTGCATGATATTCAGCCCATCACCGGGCATTTGTCGGCCATGTACCTGGACGGCTTTACCAGCGGCGAGAGGGTTTACGGCAACCTTTTTTATCATGTTCAGAATGCCATTCATGTTGTTGGCCGGGATAATATCACGGAAAACAATCTGATTATCAAAGGCACTCCCGCAGGATCGTTGTATGAGTGGGGAAATGTCTATCCCTGGAATTTGTATAATCCTCCCATGATCGTGAATGCCACCCATGAAGCGCCGGTAGTGATCACCATGGATCGGGAGCACTTGTTTCATACGGGAGATCGGGTGGAAGTCTACGCGATCACACAGCGTCCAGCTTTAAACGGTGTCTGGACAGTGACCGTGCTTTCACCGTTTCAATTACGCCTGGAGGGGGCGCCTGCGGGGAATGAAAATGTTTATGGGGGCGCTGTTGTTGGCCGGGATTGGCAAACAATGTCAATAAACGAATACAAGAAGGTCAAACCTGATCAAGGTATTTACAAACAATTTTATCCCATGCTGGCCGAAACTTATCGGCAAGAGCCGCTTCGGGGAAAAGGCAATGCTTTCTTGAGGAATGTTGTTTTAGGCGGCCCCTGGATTGATATTTCCTCCTGGATTTTATCGGAATATCTGGATATTCATGATAATACGGTCGCGACGGATACGGCTCTTTTAGGGACAATGCCTCCGGGGCCGCGACCAACTGATTTCATCATCCCGGAGGGGGCTGACATTTGGAAAACAGGATTCAAGCCCCTGCCGTTGGAAAAGATGTCCTGGAGAAAGACCTGGGCGTTTATTTCTTCCGGCGACGTCTCCGGCGACGGCCGGGTGACGATGTACGACGCCGCGCTGGTGTTAAAGTACACCGTGGGCGGGACGCTAACGACTATGCAGCAGGCGCAGGCGGATATCAACCGCGACACAATCGTCGACGCGGCCGATGCGCAGGCGATTGCGAAGCGAGCCCTGGGCCTGTAGAGACGCAAAATTTTGCGTCTCTACGCGCAGGGAGGAATGAGATTGTGAGGTAACATGAAGAAATTATGGATGATCATTCTTGTTTCAGGCTTGATTGTTTGTCCTGTCTTTGCCGATGGGGATCCGAATATTATTGTTAACCCCGGGTTTGAATCTGATATGTCTAATTGGTGGCGCAGGACCGATAGGCCGCCTGTTTGGCAAATTGACTCCTCGATCGCGCATTCCGGTAATAAGAGTTTGCGCATTACCAACTTGGATCCTGCGGTATATATTATCGCAGGTCAACAGTTTCAAATTCCTCTCAACCAATCGGGCCGTCAGCTTACGTATTCAGCCTGGGTTAAGGCCGATCTTCCAGCGGGTTCGAGAGGTTTTATTGTCATTGAATGCCATGATTCGGATGGTAAAACGGTGTTCGATTCGTATAACTATTTCTCCGCAAGTAGTGTTTGGGAACAAAAGGTGAAGTCTGTGTTGGTCCCGTCTAATGCCACCAACGTCTTTTTTGGTTTTAGTGTAAACCCCGGATCGACGGGGTCTATTTGGTTTGATGATGTTGAAGTGACCAATCCGCTAACGCTGTCAACCATGCTGCGGGATCCCTCGTATCGTAATACGTTGTATCCGGGACAGGCGAATAATATCAATCTGGCTGTTATGGCAACCGGGAATGCTGCCAATCCTGAAAGTGACTTTTATCTTAAAGGAACCATTTATGATGCGCAGAAAAAATCTGTCAGTTCATTTACAAAAGATTATTCTGCGGGTCAGAGTTCTTTCTTAGGAAAAAGTTTTGCCCTGGATTTCCCCGATATCCCATCGGGAACTTATCAGATAGCTGTGTCTCTTTTAAGTAAAAATAGCGGTCTTGAATTAAAGAAATATGACCAGGATTTTATTGTCGCTGACCCGGCGGCCGTGCATCCCCGGGTTTACATTGACTCATATAATCGCACGGTCGTTAATGGAGAGTTGTATTTCCCGTCAGGATTTTATAGCAGCGGAACGTTGACAAATGCTGTGACGGAATTGGATCGCATGAAGGATTCCAAATTTAATGTTCAGCTTTGGTATGGATCGGATGGAGTGGAGCCAGCGTTGGGAAAAGCGTATCTTGATGCTGCTCAAGCCAGAAATATCAAAATCATATACTCCATTCAAGATTGTTATGACGGTGCGCAATATGCACCTAAAAAAATCGGGACATGGAATGGCCCATTCGAAATTTTCAAGGGATATGTTTCCACATTCAAGGATCATCCGGCACTGTTGGCGTGGTATACCAGTGATGAACTGGATGTAGGATATATTGATCAATTGCAGGGGCGTTACGACTGGTTGAAAGCCAATGATTATAATCATCCGGCATATCAGGTTTTGAGTAAAGGCCAGAATGTGAAGGATCACTTTGCCAATACGGATGTGTTTGGTCAGGATATTTATCCGGTCTGGGATACGCAGAGTTTAACGGCTGTTACAAAAACGGAGAGGTTTGGCGTTTCGGCCAGGGACATGCGCGAGAAAACAATGGCGTCGCGTGCTGTCTGGATGGTACCTGAATGTCTGGTGTATAGTTCATCAAATGTTCGTGCGCCAACGTATCAGGAAATGATCAATTATATTTATCAGGGATTGGTTAATGGCGCGCGCGGATTTATTTTTTACGATCTTTCCTATCTTTTGAAAGATCCCAATGGGGAAGCTCTTTGGCAAACCATGAAGCTGGTCGGAGAACACATTGATCAGCTTAAGCCATTCGGTTTGGCGCTGGATGCCCCGGTTGAAAAATCACTGTCGGTCAGTGTTCCTAATGCGGCCATGCCCATTAGTGTGTTAACCCGTGACCTGGGAACCCAGGGGATCTATTGTTTGGCAGTTAATCCTTATCATGAAGCGGTTACGGGAGTATTTACATTGGGCTCTGGATTGACAGTTAGAACGGTAAGTGTTGGATTGCCAGGGGCCATCGAACGGAGTTTGGATGTGGTTAATGGAAAGTTTTCTGACACGATTGAACCATTGGGGACTCGCGTTTATATGCTGGGGACGCTCTCCGGCGACGTCTCCGGCGATGGCCGGGTGACGATGTACGACGCCGCGCTGGTATTGAAATACACTGTAGGTGGGGCGCTATCAAGCGCGCAACAATCGCAGGCTGATATTAACAGCGACACGACTGTTGACGTAGCTGATGCCATGGCCATCGCCAAGAAAGCCCTGGGGTTGAATTGACGGGAGGCGTTATGCGAATCACGGCAGTTATATTTCTTTTTTTTGTTGTCATGAGTCTGTCCATGCCGTCTGTTGTCCAGGCCGATCTTAATGATGGTTTGGTGGGCTGGTGGACATTTGATGAAACACAGGGTGCTGTTGCCCATGATGCGTCAGGGAATGGGCGGGATGGCACGCTCATGGGTAATAATGGAATTCCGGTCTGGACAACTGCGGATTGCAAGGTTAACAGCTGCCTTGCGTTTGACGGGGTTGATGATTATATAAAAATCAGTAATGTCCCGGTATTTACACCCGCCGATAATTATTCGGTGGCATTCTGGATGAAAACGTTGCAGGAAAACTGGAATGGAGCGATCAGTCTTTTAAATGGTGCAAGTTGGGGTATTTATGGTTCGCATTACGGCAAAGCATTCCTTTATACCACAGGAGTCCCTAGTCAATATTTTTATAGTCAGTCCACGATACCGCTTGGCCAATGGACCCATTATGTATTAACAAAACAAGGGCATGTATATTCCTGGCATATTAACGGAGAGCTGAATGCCCAGCAGGATAAGACGGCATCGGGAGATGTAACATTAAATACCGGGAGTGTTTGGAAAATCGGGTTTAATTATGCCATGAATACGAACGGCTTTCTTGATGATGTTCGTATTTATAACCGTGTATTAACCGAAAGGGAGATCAAGATCCTTAATGATCCGGCCGTAGCTAATCATACAACACCACCTGTAATAATACAAACATATCCTGTTTTGGGCAGTGAGGTGCCGTCCTGGAGCCGATATGACCAGATTCGCGTGACCACGGATGAACCAGCGGCTTGCCGGTTTTCAGATAAGCCGGGGGTGGCGTACCAGGACATGACCGGAATTTTTTCAATCATTGACGCTAACACGTTAGCGATGGATGTTAAGGGCCTGGAAAGCGGGAAAAGCGTAACCTATTATGTCCGGTGCCGGGATAAGGCAGCTAATGACAATCTGTCAGACACCCCTGTGACGTTGACGGTCGCCGAAGATCACACCCCGCCGGAGTTCTGGCGGATCAATGTGCCGTTGATTATGGAGGATACAGCGGATATTCTCTGGTCAACTACTGAAATCACTGATGGCCAGCTGGAATGGGGTTTTACAGCGGCTTACGGCAATCAGTCGCCGGTGGAAGTTTCAAAAGCCATTCCGCACGCGGTTCTGCTGCAACATCTTCAGCCTGATACAACGTATCATTACAGGGTCAAGTCCGCTGATGTGGCGGGTAATATGGTGGTTTCCACGGATCAGACTTTTACAACCAGGCCGCAAAGTACCAGCGTCAACTTCTATGTGGCAACCAATGGCAGTGATACTATTGGCGATGGCTCATTGAGTAAACCGTTTGCCACGCTGGAGAAAGCCCGGGATACGGTGCGGGCGTATAAAACCGCTCACGTTCTGCCTTTGGGCGGAATCACAGTCTGGTTAAGAGGCGGGAAATATTACCGCAGCACGACCTTTACTTTGGCAGCCGTGGATAGCGGCGCTGCGGGTTCTCCTGTTATCTATCGGTCTTATCCTGGAGAAACCGCGGTGATTACAGGAGGAAAACCTGTTGCAGGATGGTCGCCGGCGGTCAATAGCCCGTTGGCTGCGTATCTTAATCCTGCCGTGATTTCGAAGATTTATGTGGCCGATCTCAAGGCGCAGAGCATTTCCTACGTGGCAACCATGACCGGTGATGGTTCAAAATATGGGATGCAATTTATTTTTAATGGCCAGCCTATGATCCTGGCAAGGTATCCTAATGCCGGCTATGTCAATATCGGCAATGTTGTGAATGTCGGGGATGTCGATACCGCTGGAGTGTTTAACTACACGGATAATGAACCGGATACATGGCACGACACCTCAAAGCTCTGGTTAAGCGGGTATTATTATTACGGCTGGGCTCAAAGCCATAACAAAGTTGCTTCCTTGGATCCGGGACAAAAGCTGATTACCATGACTGGGAAGTGGGATGCGGCTACGCCTGGTCATTGGTATGGATTTCGCACCGGGCAATGGTACCAATATGAAAACATTATTGAAGAATTAGACGCGCCGGGGGAATGGTATCTTGATGCGGCATCGGGTCTGCTGTATTTCTATCCGCCGTCCGATATCGTTAGCGGAGATGCGAAAATATCAACGGTGGATACATTGATCACGGGATCGTCAAATATTTCATATGTTACATTCCGGGACATCATTATGGAAAATGCCAGATCTAATGCTGTGAGTATTTCGGGTTCGGGCGGCGGCACTGATGTGGCGGTTATCAATTCGGTGATTCGTAATACAGGCAGCAGTGGTTTTAATGCTGTTACAAATACGCGTAATCCGATTCTTTACGGAAATCTGATTTATAACACGGGCGGTACGGCTCTAAGCATTTATTCGGGAACAACACTGGACGCAAGCACCCTGGTGCCGTCATATTCAGAAGTTATCAGCAACAAGATTTATAATACGGGGGTATGGTTGAAGACGTCTTCCTCATTGTTCCTTTCGGGGATAGAGGAACATATTGCCCATAACGAAGTATTTAATGCGCCGTATATCGGCATTTCCTTATCCACGAATAATAACAATAATATTACTGAATACAATAATATTCATGATGTTATGACGCTATCGCAGGACGGCGGCGCGATTTATGAAGGACGGCAATGGACAAGAAGAGGCAATATCATCCGGTACAATTATATCCATGATATTTACGGGAAAGACAATCTGGGGGCTGAAAGCATTTATTTGGATGATACGCAAGCGGGACAGACGTTGTGGGGAAACATTTTGTTTAATGCCGGGACAACGGCGCTTAATTTGAATAGTAACGCTGGATCGGGTATTATCGGGGGTGGACGGGATAACATTATTGAAAACAATATTATTGTGAATATGAAGTTTGGCGTGTCGTTGGGTGTTTGGAATAATGATGTGGTTGGAACCCAGGCTGTCATTGATAAGTTTAATTACAAGGTGACTCCTTTTACAACGATGTATCCTGAATTAATAAATTTGAATAATGCGGCAGAACTGCTTTCTCCCCTCGGCTCAACGATCAGGCACAATATTTTCTATCAGAATTACGGATCGTGGCTTTACCAGCTTTATAAAGCAAATTTTGAACCCATAGTGGATATGCGCGGCAATCTTATTGGGATTGATCCAGGTTTTGTGAGCAGCCCTATTGGTAATTTCGGTTTGCGGCCAGATTCGCCGGCCTATGCCCTTGGATTCAAGCCTATCCCTTATGAGAAGATTGGTTTATTAAAGGATAGTCCCATTGGTGTACCTTGGCTTATGGATGGTGACGTTTCCGGTGACGGACGGATGACGATGTATGACGCCGCGCTGGTGTTGAAATACACCGTGGGCGGGTCGCTCACGGGCGTGCAACAGGCGCAGGCGGATATAAATGGCGACACGATGGTTGATGCGGCCGATGCCGATATGATTGCCAGGAAGGCATTGGGTTTTTAGTCTTCCGCGAAGAGTGGGAGAGAAACAGGAGTTGAAGATGAACAGGCCGATGCCGATTGTCATGTTGTTATTTTGTATTATGGGGACCCCTTCATTCGTTTTGGCGGATAATTCTTCATCCGCCATTGAGCTTTTTTCCAATGCTTTGATTGCGTACTATCCCTGTAATGAAGGTAATGGCAATTTGGTCGCTGATGTAACACACGGCAATGCGGCGGGAATATTTCAGGGCGGCGCATCCTGGAGCGAGGGGAAATTCGGCCGGGGGTTAGCGTTTAACGGGGTGGATTCTTTGGTGAATATGCCGGATTCTGCGGCCTTGGCCGGGCGTACGACACTGACGATTAGTGCCTGGTTTCTTTTGAACAATCTTGATTCGGATCAGGAATTGATTCAGCGAGGCTCATCAGCACATTATAATGGGCATTTCTATCTTTATTATTTTAAAAATCGCCAACAAATTATGCTGGATGTCGAGGACGCATTAACGCATCAACATGTTTCAGCGTTTTCAAGTAAGGTCACCGGCAACACCTGGCATCATGTGACGGCCATGGTTTCCGCGACAAGTTTGGTGATTTATCTTGATGGTATTCCCGGCGATGTGGTGACATTCAATGGTCTTTATCCGCTCACGACGGTTAATACGAATGAGTATGCCCGGCTTCATCTGGGAGGGCTGATTTATGACACGTTGACACCCAGGAATCCCCTTAATGGCATGTTGGACGATGTCCGGATTTATAACCGGGTTTTTAATGTGAATGAAGAGGCCATGCTGGGATCAGCGGTCGATCAGGCCCTTGATCCGGCTGGCCCGGCAAGAAGCGCTGGCGCACCGTCAGGAGTTTTACCGATCGGGGCTCGTTCCGTGGCGATCACATTAAAAACAAATCTCAATGCCCGGTGTGTTTATGCCACGCAGCCTGGTACCGATTATGCGCAAGGCATTCCGATGACTGTAACCAATGGCCTGGAACATCGGACGAACTTATGGGATCTGGATGCTAATACAGCGCAGAATTATTATATTCGTTGCCTGGGCACGGATGGTTCTATCAATAGGACAGATTACGCGATTCATTTTTCGACTAGACCGAAAGAGGTTTTGCCAGCTCAGGAGCTTCAACAAGGAGATATTGTGCCCAGGCAAGCGCAGGGGATACTTGATAGCTGGGCCTGGTTCAAGCAAGGTTACTTCATGGCCATGGCTCCGAAACTGGCTGCAGGTGATACAATGCAACTGTATTATATTCAGGGCGACACTAATAATTTACTTGTGTATGCTTTTCAAAACAAGCGATGGAATCTTTTCGATGAGATTTTAAAAATTTACTTGGATCCTTACCAGTATTTACGGAAAAATGAAGCGGGTGAATACCGCTGGATTTATCAGTATCAGCAGACAACAAATCCGCTTTTACTGGGGACAGAAGTTCAATTGTATAGCAGTCAGTATATCTATGCCTTGACGAATGCTTTGCGCATGATCGCTTCATTGGACCTCTCGCAGCAGACCGATACCATGAAGACATTTGTCGCTCAATATGCGCCGGTTATTCTTGATTTTTATACTCGGAAGGAAATCACCTTGCGTCCTGTTATCCAACAGCAACTGGAGGAAGGGCTGGCTGTTCGGAATTCCCTCAGTGATCAGACCTTGTGGATTCTGGCCGGGACAGTGGAATTGCTTGCTGCGCATCAGCGCATGCCAGCGTTGCTGTCAATCACCGTGGAAAAAGAAGCCCAATTTCGATCGCTGGTCAGTTTGGGATATCAATTGATTGATCAGCGGTTAAGCTGGTCGGAATTGACTGATTTTTCAGGTCATGAGGTGCGCGGGCTGAATGTTGATTTGGGGATGTCTTCCAAATATGTTGATAATCAGTATGCGGGGTATACAGGGGCGACGTTTCCGGGATGGATGGTCTCGTCAACGGAAAAGGTTATGGAGCCAGTCCTTATGGATAAAGTGGGTTGGGATATCGGGCATGCGGCAAGATTTGTGAATGTGTTTCGTACTTTTTATGAAAACAAGGATTTTTTGGGGTTTAGTTTTCCCTCTCGAGAGATCATGACCGGGTTGACGAATCAGTTTGTATATGGAGCGTTTAACAAGGATCTGGTGCGTCCGCTTTTTAGTAATTATATGGATGGAACGAATGGTTGGTGGCGGGTTAATTATGAAGGTCAGCCGGGATTTGGGTATGCGCCGTTTACGCTTTCATTTTTTGCGATGTGTGCCGGTTATGGCTTTTGGTCTGAATTTAATCCGGATGTGACAAGGGTGATGAAGGCGCTTTTTAATGTGTTGACATCTACTGATACCGCGCTTAAGTCCTGGAGACATCCTTTTTATGAGAATGGAGGGGGACTGCAACTGACGACTCTGATGTTTTTTCCTTCTATTACAGCCTGGGTTAATTCAGCGGAAACAACTGTGCCAGGTGACGTTTCCGGCGACGGCCGTGTGACGATGTACGACGCCGCGCTGGTGCTCAAGTACACCATGGGCGGTACGCTGACCACAGGGCAGGAGGCGCAAGCTGATATTAACAGCGACACGACCATTGACGCGGCCGATGCGGTGGTAATTGCGAGAAAAGCGTTAGCAGTTAATTGATGGTGTGTGTATTGTTTCTGGCGATATGACTTTATCCTGCATTTTTTAATAAAAAGAGGTAATGCGGGATGAACCCGGGCCTTTTTCTAACGGTAAAATTGTGGAAGGCCAGTTGGAGTAACAACGCAGGTTTTTGT
>JBAXBM010000009.1:0-21781 GCA_037141995.1 Candidatus Omnitrophota bacterium | reverse complement strand
TGATAGGGCTTGGAACTGTTGGTAAAGGTGTTGCTAAACTCATAAGGGATAGACGCTCATTTGTCCTGGATAAGTATGGCGTTGATTTGCGTCTGAAAGTTGTTTGTGACCTTAAAATTGATCCAAAATTTCTAAAATCCATCGGGGGCGTTAGCGCGGTCAAAGATTTTAACGCGGTTATCAGTGATCCTCATGTTGATGTGGTGGTTGAACTTATCGGGGGGATTCATCCGGCCCTGGAGATCATCAAAGGCGCCCTGAATAACGGTAAGCATGTGGTCACGGCTAACAAAGCTGTTATTTCAACGTTTGGACAGGAACTTTTTAAACTGGCGCATGCTTGCGGCCGCAGTATTTATTTTGAAACGGCTGTTCTTGCCGGGGTTCCTATCATAAAGACATTAACAGAGGGTATTGCCGGCAATCATTACAATAGTATTCACGGCATTGTTAACGGTACGTGTAATTATATTTTAAGCGAAATGGAATCAACCGGTATTTCTTTTGACCAGGCAGTAAAATTGGCCCAGGGAAAAGGGTATGCCGAGGCGGATCCGTCACTTGATATTAACGGTAAAGACTCTGCGCATAAGTTGGCCGTGCTGGTGATGCTGGCCATGGGCAAGTTTGTTCAGGCGGCTGATATCTATACGGAAGGTATTACGCATATAGCTTCAGAAGATTTGCGGTATGCCCGGGAAATGGATTTAACAATCAAGTTGTTGGCGATTGCCAAGAAAAAAGAAGATGGGATTGAGGCGCGGGTGCATCCCACACTGATTTCCAGAAAGAAATCTTTGGCGTCGGTTAATGGTGTTTATAATGCCGTGCTCTTGGAGGCGGATGTGCTGGGAGATGTCCTTCTTGTCGGGCAGGGGGCCGGCGAGATGGCGGCGGCTTCCGGTGTTTTTAGCGACCTTATCAACCTTGGTATTCATAACGCGGAGCGTAACGGTACCTGGATTGGTGATGATCCCAGGGAGACAACAAAACTCAAGCTTCTTTCCATGGACAAAGTTTGCACTGAATTTTATATCCGCCTGATGGTTATAGATCGTCCCGGTGTTTTGTCAAAGATTACCGGGATTCTTGGGCAGTATGGTATCAGCATTGCTTCGCTGACCCAAAAAGCTGTCAGCCGCGGGGCTGAAGTTCCTTTGGTGATGCTGACCCATAATGCGCAGGAATCTGATGTGCGTAAAGCGCTTGAAAAAATTGGCAAACTGCCGGATATCAAGGCCAAGCCCGTTGTCATCCGCATGGAGCCGTTATAATATGCCGGCTGATTCCAGCAATACAGGGTCTATGTACCAGGGGTTGATTCAGCGGTATCGTGCGTATCTTCCTGTTTCAGAAAAGACGCCTGTTATTTCATTGTGTGAAGGTAATACCCCGCTTATTCATTCTGCGGTTCTTTCTGAAAAGACTGGCCTTGATGTTTATTTGAAATATGAAGGCCTTAATCCTACGGGATCTTTCAAGGACCGCGGGATGACCATGGCTATTTCCAAGGCGGCTGAAAAAGGCGCCAAGGTTGTTATGTGTGCTTCCACAGGAAATACGTCAGCGTCAGCGGCGGCTTATGCCTCCCGCGCGGGGATGCGTTGCTGTGTTCTTATTCCTGACGGTAATATTGCTTTGGGCAAATTGGCTCAGGCCATGATTCATCAGGCCCAGGTGATCGCCATTCAGGGGAATTTTGACGATGCACTGAATTTGGTTCGGGATGTGACGGCAAGGTATCCTGTTGAACTGGTTAATTCTATTAATCCTTTCCGTATAGAAGGGCAGAAAACCGCGGCATTTGAGGTGGTTGATGATCTAGGCGATGCGCCTGTTTTTCATGCTATTCCTGTCGGGAATGCGGGTAATATCACGGCTTATTGGAAGGGTTATCAGGAATACAAGGCCGCAGGCAAATCAGGCCGGCTGCCTAAAATGTTAGGTTTTCAGGCTGCTGGATCAGCGCCGATTGTCCATAACAGGATCATTGAACATCCGGAAACGATCGCGACGGCTATCAAGATTGGGAATCCAGCCAGTTGGGCTTCGGCTGTCGCGGCAAGGGATGAATCCGGCGGGCTGATTGATATGGTGACGGATGAGGAGATCATGGCCGCGTATCAGTTGTTGGCGGGTAAAGACGGTGTTTTTTGTGAACCGGCCTCAGCCGCGTCTGTTGCGGGTGTTTTTAAGCTTGCCCGGGCAGGTTATTTCAAAAATACCCAGGGGGGGACGGTCGTTTGCACCTTGACCGGGCACGGGCTCAAGGATCCTTCGAATGCCATGAAGTGCGTCCAGTCGCCTGTTGTCGTCAAGGCTGACATTAATGCCATCCTGAAAGAAATTGGTTTCTAGAAGCTTGCGTATTCTTGTTACCAGCGGGCCTACGGCTGTGCCGATTGACGGGATGCGGGTTCTTACCAATCGTTCCACAGGTGAAATGGGCCGCCTTATTGCCGGCGCGTGCGCGGCTTGTGGCGCCCATGTTACTTTGATTGAAGGTCAGTCAGTCATTTCAAATTTGCCGCTTGATCCGGCGGTTTCCCTGAAACAGTTCTTTTTTTATGATGAACTTGCCAGCCTGCTGGATAAAGAGCTTGCGCGCGGGTACGATGTTGTTATTCACGCGGCGGCGGTTTCTGATTTCCAACTGGCAAGGCCTTTGAAGGGTAAGATTTCATCTGGGAATCCGATGACACTTTGTCTTGTCCCTACAAAAAAACTCGTGAACAGGATTAAAAAAACTTCGCCGGATGTTATTTTAATAGGGTTTAAGTTTGAGGTGTCTATCGGACGGTCGTTTATTTTACAGCGGGTTGAGAGCCTTTTTAAAGATGCCAGGTGTGATCTTGTGGTGGCCAATTGTTTTAAAGCCGGCAGGTATGAAGCCTGCCTTATTGAACCGTCAGGCATGATGACATTACGGGTATCGACTAAGGGGAAAATTGTTAAACAACTGGCTGCCTGGATCAAAAAGAAATTCTTATGAAATATATTGTTCTTGTTCCAGACGGGGTGGCGGATGAGCCGGTGAGTGCTCTTGGCGGACGCACACCGCTTGAGGCTGCCAGGACGCCCCATATGGATGAAATGGCCAGGCATGGTTTTTCCGCGCTTGTTCAAACAATCCCCGACGGGATGGCGCCGGGGTCTGATGTCGGGAATCTTGCCCTTATGGGATACGATCCCCGCGGGGTGTTGACCGGTCGGGCTGCCCTGGAAGCGGCTAACCTTGGCATTGAATTAAAAGATAGCGACATGGCTTTTCGTTGTAATCTTGTCACGGTGATGGATGATAAAATGCTTGATTACAGCGCAGGGCATATCACGCATCATGAGGCGGCGCAGATCATGAAAGATCTTGCGGTTGCTTTTAATGATCCTTATGTGACATACTATACTGGTAAGAGTTATCGGCATATAGCACTTTTTACTTCTTCGGAAATGAGCGGGCTGGAAGCGCTTGTGTGCACACCGCCGCATGATATTCTTGGTCAGGCGGTAGCGGAATTTTTGCCGCGAGGGACGGCCCGGGGAAAGTTAATGGAGCATATGGAGCAAACACGGGCTTTTTTGGACGCGCATCCGGTTAATGCGGCACGTGTGCAGGCCGGCAAACTTCCGGCGAACAGGATATGGTTCTGGGGCCAGGGCCGGCGTCCGAGCCTGGTCTCTTACCGGGAAAAATTCGGCCTCAGCGGCAGTATGATATCAGCGGTGGATTTGGTTAACGGTATAGGGCGTCTTGCCGGGCTTCATGTCATTGCCGTGCCCGGGGTGACGGGCTATCTTGATACGAACTTTCGGGGTAAGGCGGATTATGCCCTGGCATCTCTTGAACAGAATGATTTTGTCTTTGTTCATGTTGAGGCGACAGATGAGGCAGGGCATAATGGTGATCCTGCGGCCAAGGTTGAGGCGGTGGAACGTTTTGACGCGGATGTGGCAGGGCCGGTTCTTGCCTGGGCAAAGTTACGGGATGATGTGCGGATCCTTGTTTCTCCTGATCATGCGACCCCTCTGGCCAGGCGTACGCACACGCGCGCTCCGGTGCCATTTTTGATGTACGGGAAAGGTATTGAACCCAACGGTATGGACGGGTACAATGAAAGCTCCGCGGCGCGCGCCGGACTCAGGTTTGCCAGCGGCAAGGAGATGGTTCAATTTTTTATAGGAAAGAAAGGCGTATGAAAAGAAAGATCATTGTGCAGAAATATGGCGGGTCATCGGTTGCCAATGTGGACCGTATCAAAGCTGTGGCTGAGCGCGTGACCTCTTACAAGAATAAGGGTACGGATGTGGCGGTGGTGGTATCGGCCATGGCGGATACCACGGATGATCTTGAGACATTGGCATTTCAGATCAGCAAAAATCCTGCGGCCCGTGAAATGGATCTTTTACTTTCGACGGGTGAACAGATCAGCTGTGCGCTGCTGGCTATGGCTGTCCGTGAAATGGGTTTTGATTCCGTTGCTCTTACGGGATACCAGGTTGGTGTCCGCACGGATAATACGCATCAGAAAGCGCGTGTTGAGTATATTGATGACAAGCGCATTAAAAAAGCGTTTAAAGAAGGTAAAATTGTTATTATGGCGGGTTATCAGGGGGTGACTTCGGAAAACGAAATTACGACTCTCGGCCGCGGCGGTTCGGACCTTTCAGCAGTGGCGCTGGCAAAGGCTATCGGCGCTGATGTTTGTGAGATTTATACTGATGTCAACGGGATTTATACAACTGACCCGAGGCTTGTTCCGGAAGCGCGCAAGCTTGACGAGATCACGTTTGATGAAATGCTGGAAATGGCGTCTTTGGGGGCGCAGGTCATGCAGGCCCGCTCAATTGAGGTTGCCAGAAGGTTTAATATCCCATTACATGTTCGTTCGAGCTATTCCAAGGAGGAAGGCACCATGATTGTCAAGGCCACACAGAAGATTGAAGACGTTGCTGTCAGGGGCGTCACATCCAGCAAGAATGAGGCAAAGATCACGATTTGCGCCGTTCCTGATAAGCCGGGCATATCCGCTGAAATTTTTAATGCCATTGCCAAGGCGGGCGTTAATGTTGATGTGATAGTCCAGAATGTCGGGCATACCAACAAGACGGATATTTCTTTTACTGTCCCAAAGTCTGATTTAGTTAAAGCGCTTAAAGCCGCTGAAGATGTGGCTTCGAAAATTGGCGCTGCTAATATTTTACATGAAAAGAATGTGGCGCGCGTATCGATCGTCGGCTCGGGGATGCGGTCCCATAACGGGATCGCGGCCAGGATGTTTGAAGCGCTGGCGGATGCCAAGATCAATATCGGGATGATCGCAACTTCGGAGATCAGTATTTCCTGTATTATTGCCCTTGACAAGGCTGATGCCGCAGTGAAAGCATTGCACAAGAGTTTTAATCTCGGGAAGGGAAAATAACGTGCCGCGTGTTTTTATTTACGATACAACGTTGCGTGACGGATCCCAGGCGGAGGGTGTTTCTTTTACCGTTAATGATAAGGTGAAGATCGCCCGCAAGCTGGATGAGTCAGGCATTGATTATGTCGAGGGAGGCTGGCCCGGTTCAAACCCTAAGGACAGGGATTTTTTTGCCTTAATGAAAAAAGATCCTTTGAAGCACGCGCGCCTGGCGGCTTTTTCTTCGACCCGCCGCAAGGGGATGGTCGCTGCCGATGACCCCCATTACAGGGATCTGATTGCTGCGGCGACACCTGTTGTATGTATTTTCGGGAAGACATGGGATTTGCATGTCATGGATGTCCTGCGGACAACGCTGGAGGATAATCTGGAGATTATCCGTGATTCTGTTGCTTTTCTTAAAAAGAAAAAGAAAGAAGTTGTTTATGATGCGGAACATTTTTTTGACGGGTATAAAAGCAATCCGGAATATGCGCTTTTAACGTTAAAAGCTGCGGCCGGAGCAGGGGCGGATATCCTTGTTTTATGTGATACCAATGGCGGCAGTTTGCCGGAAGAAATTGCAGGGATTATCACTGAAGTGCGAGAGCATATTGCGGCGCCGCTGGGGATTCACACGCACAATGACATGGATCTTGCCGTTGCTAATGCCCTGGCGGCGGTTGATGCCGGCTGTGTGCAGGTGCAGGGGACATTTAACGGTTTCGGCGAGCGTTGCGGCAATGCTGATCTTTCCACGCTGATCGCGATCTTGTCATCCAAACTCGATTGTAAAACAATTCCGGAAGGGCGTTTAAAAGCCCTGAGAGATACGGCATATTATATCAGTGAAGTTGCCAATCTTCCCATTGCGGACAATCACCCTTTTATCGGGCATTCTGCGTTTGCCCATAAGGCGGGTGTTCACATTGATGCGATCTTAAAGAATTCTAAGGCTTATGAGCATATTGATCCGGCGCTTTTCGGGAACCATCGCCGGTTTATCACCTCGGAATTGGCGGGGAAAATGCCTTTTGTCATGAAGGCTGAACAGATGTCCCTTCAGATTGACAAAAAGTCTGAGAAGGCCAAAGAAATGCTGAAGGCGCTTCAGCAGAAAGAGCTTGAGGGGTATCAGTTTGAAGGAGCCGATGCATCATTTGAGCTTTTCATGAAGAAATTTCTCAAGACATATAAGCCGTTTTTTAAACTTCAAGGTTTTCGTGTCCATACGGAGAAAACAGCTGACGGCCAGTCACGGGCGGAAGCCACGCTTCATATCGAGGTCAATCATGAATGCCGTTTCAGCGCCGCAGATAGTGTGGGGCCGGTTGAAGCCCTTGACCAGGCTTTGCGCAATGCCCTTGCACCGTTTTACCCGACGTTGAAAGGCATGCGTTTAACGGATTATAAAGTGCGTGTCCTGGACACCAAGGAAGGTACGGCGGCCAAGGTCCGTGTTCTTATCGAATCACAGGATGAGCATGATGCCTGGACTACGGTTGGTGTGCATGAAAATATCATTGAGGCCAGCTGGGAAGCGCTGGTGGATAGTATCGAGTATAAACTTCTAAAAGATTCAAAGAAATAAATTGAGATATCATGCCTGAATTATCAGCCCGGTATAATCCGCAGGATGTGGAAGAAAAACGTTTGAAGTTGTGGCAGGCAAGAAAGCCGTTTCATGCTACGGCTGGTAAATCGGCTAAAGGCCCGTTTGCCGTTGTTATTCCTCCGCCCAATGTGACCGGCGTGCTTCATATGGGTCATGCCTTGAACAATACGCTTCAGGATATTTTGATCCGTTACAAGCGCATGCAGGGGTTTGACGCCATGTGGATGCCCGGGACGGATCATGCGGGTATTGCCACGCAAAATGTTGTTGAAAAACAGATTGCTAAAGAGGGCCTTACCCGGGAAGCCTTGGGGCGCGACAAGTTCACGGAGCGGCTGTGGGAGTGGAAAGCCCGTCATGGGGATACGATTATTGACCAGCTGCACAAACTCGGGAGTTCTTGCGATTGGGATCGTTTGCGTTTCACCATGGATGAGGGATATTCTGAAGCCGTGCGTGAGGTTTTTATCACGCTGCATGAGCGGGGATTGATTTATCAGGGTTCTTACATTATTAACTGGTGTCCGCGCTGTACCACGGCGTTGGCGGATGAAGAAGCTGAACATAAGGAAGCCAGCGGCAATCTTTGGCATATCCGTTATTCATTAAAAGATGATCCCTCACGGGGTGTGATTGTTGCCACAACGCGTCCTGAGACCATGCTGGGGGATACGGCAGTGGCGGTTAATCCTGCGGATGAACGTTATGTTCATTTGATTGGTAAGGTTATTATACTGCCGCTCATCGGGCGTGAAATCACAATCATCGCGGATGATTTTGTTGATCGCTCTTTCGGATCAGGTGCGGTTAAGGTGACGCCGGCGCATGACCCCAACGATTTTGCCATGGGACGCCGCCATAATCTCGAATTTATTAATATCATGCACCCTAACGGTGTGATGAATGCCAACGCAGGACAGTTTGAAGGGTTGGATCGTTTTGAGGCGCGGCGGCAGATTGTTCGGGCCCTGGATGAGGCCGGGATGCTGGTCAAGATTGAGCCGCACATGAACGCGGTGCGGCGTTGTTATCGCTGTGATACCGTTGTTGAGCCTTATCTTTCACGCCAGTGGTTTGTCAAGATGAAGCCGTTGGCTGAAAAAGCGCTGGCCGCGTTTCATAACGGGCAACTGCGCATTCAGCCCAAGCGCTGGGAAAAAGTTTATGAGAATTGGCTGGTGGATATCCGTGACTGGTGTATTTCACGCCAGATCTGGTGGGGGCACCGTATTCCGGTATGGTATGACGAGCAGGGCAATGCGTTTGTGGCCAGGTCTGAAGCTGATGCCATGGAAAAAGCCAAAGTCAAGCACGGCAAGTGTGTGGTGCTGACACAGGATCCCGATGTCCTCGACACATGGTTTTCATCCTGGTTATGGCCTTTTGCGACGTTGGGATGGCCTAAAACGGGTCAAGACCTCAAATATTTTTATCCGACAGCCGCACTTTTCACAGCGCCGGAAATTATTTTCTTTTGGGTGGCCCGCATGGTGATGGCGGGCATTGAGTTTATGGGGGAAGTTCCTTTTAAGGATGTTATCCTGCACGGTACGGTGCGGGATGCCAAAGGCCGCAAGATGTCAAAATCCCTTGGCAATGCGATTGACCCCCTTGAGATTATCGGTGAATACGGTGCGGATGCGCTGCGTTTCAGCATGATCCTTAATTCCGGGCAGGATATTTTTATTTCAAAAGAAAAATTCGAGATCGGCCGTAATTTCGCGAATAAACTGTGGAACGCATCGCGTTTTGTTTTGATGGGGGTGCGGCCGGGGATTTCTGACATTTCTCATTTTGCTGACATTGATCATGCGGCCCTTGATCCGGCGTCGCAATGGGTTATATCCCGTTATCAGACGGCGCTTGTTTCTGTAACAGAAGCCGTGGAGCAATTCAGGTATTCCGAAGCGGAGAATACGTTGTATGAGTTTTTCTGGGGCACATATTGCGACTGGTACCTTGAAATGATCAAAGGCCGGATGGATGATATTAACACCCAAAAAGCGGCGTGCCTGGTTTTAAAGAACACGTTAAAAATGCTGCATCCTTTTGTCCCTTTTGTCACCGAAGAAATTTATTCGCATATGGCGGGCCGTGAGACGATTTTGACGTTTGAACCTTGGCCTGTTCACGAAGATAAATATGCGCATGCCGGGGCTGAGGCCGATATAGGGATGGTTGTCGCGATTATCACATCAATCCGCAATATTCGCGCGCAATGGAATATTAAACCCAATGATCCTGTTGAATGTGTTTTTGTGGGTGCTGGCCATGCATTGGCTCGTTTGCGTTTGCATGAAACCATGATCAAGCGGCTTGTACGCATGTCAAAAATCCGTTATGAAGCAGTTGCCGATGGCATCAGGAATTCTGCTGCCGGTGTTGCCGGGGATGTTAAGTTCTTTATCCCTTTGGGAGATTTGATTGATATCCCAAAAGAAAAGTCGCGGATTATGGCGGAGGTGGCGCAGATGGAAAAGGCGGCAGGGGCTATTGCCGGACGGCTTTCCAATGAAGGTTTTGTCAGCAAGGCGCCGGCTGAAGTTATTGAGAAAGAGCGTCAGCGTATGATGGAATTGAAGGCGAGGGCAGTTGATTTTAGCAAGGCCCTCGCATGTTTGATATAACTGGAAATGGAGGGGAATGATGAAAAGAATAGTTACAGTTTTTATTTTTGCAGCAGGTTTCATGTCGGCCACCTTGGCCATCGCTCAGGTTTATGAAAAACAGTATAAAAATGTAACAGGCCCTATGGACCGTACTGTTGCGCAGAGCAAGGCAGATTGGAGTGATGTGCCTAATCCCGGCGACTCAGAATGGTCAGGGTCGCGTGCTGTGCGTTACAAGAATATGACTGGACCTATTGATGCCGCCAATCGTCGTCATTTTAATACTGTTGAACAGTACCAGACGGTCAATGAACTTCCTAATGGCGAAGTTCAAGATCAGGCCATGTGAATAGGGTTTTTGCATGAATAGCCAGCATGTCCAAAAAACGTCCCGCGAATTAAACCTCAGATCTGCGCAGGTAGAGTCTGTGGTTTCTCTTTTGGAAGGCGGATCAACGATTCCTTTCATAGCCCGCTATCGCAAGGAAGCAACGGGGATGCTGGATGAAGTTGTGATTACGTCCATCCGTGACCGTGTTAAACAGCTTGATGAGCTTGACAAACGCCGCGCGGTTATTCTCGAGTCTATTGACAAGCAGGGTAAACTGACACCTGAGCTTAAGGATCGGATTGACAAGTCTGAGGCTATTACGGAGCTGGAAGATCTTTATCTTCCATATAAGCCCAAACGCCGCACGCGCGGCATGATTGCCAGGGAAAAAGGCCTTGAGCCGCTGGCCCTTGATATTTTTAAACAGACAGTTGTTTTTGATCCGTTAAAAGAGGCACTTAAGTTTGTTGATCCGGATAAAGAACTTCCCGGCGTGGATCAAGTCCTTGCCGGTGCGCGCGATATTATTGCCGAGTGGGTGAATGAGGATGCGGATGCCCGCGCTGAAGTTCGCGACCTTTTTCTGAAAAAAGGAGTTTTTCAGTCAAAGGTTATCAAGGGCAAGGAAGAGGCGGGGGCTAAATTTAAGGATTATTTTTCATGGGAAGAATCTGTGTCCGGAGCGCCGTCCCACCGCGTTCTGGCGGCCCGCCGCGGTGAAAAAGAGGAATTTCTTATATTTCGGATTACGGCTTCTGAGGCGGAAGCATTCAAACGGCTTAAAGCGCGTTTTGTCCGTGATAATATGTCGTTTTCGGCTGTCCAGGTAGTTTTAGCGGTTGAAGACGGGTATAAACGCCTGATGGCGCCTTCTATTGAGAATGAAGTGAGATTGCTGACTAAAGAAAAGGCTGACGCTGAAGCGATCGCCACATTTGCCACGAACCTAAAACAATTATTGATGGCGCCGCCGCTGGGCCCTCGCCGGGTCATGGCCATTGATCCCGGGATCCGTACCGGATGCAAGGTAACATGCCTTGATGCCCAGGGAAAGCTGCTGGAATATCAGACTGTTTTTCTACAGCAAGGTGAGGTCCGGGAACGTGAGGGGGCGGAAACGGTCAAATTCCTGGCCAAAAAACACAAGGTTGAGGTTGTGGCTATCGGAAACGGAACTGCTTCCAGGGAAACAGAAGCTTTTGTGAGGGGCCTGGAGCTCAAGGATGTCCATGCGATGATGGTCAACGAGAGCGGGGCGTCTTATTATTCCGCGTCTGAAGTTGCCCGCCGTGAATTTCCGGATCTTGATGTATCTGTGCGTGGTGCTGTTTCGATCGGCCGGCGTTTGCAGGATCCTTTGGCCGAGCTTGTTAAACTTGATCCCAAGAATATTGGCGTTGGGCAGTATCAGCATGATGTGGATCAGTCCCGACTGAAAGATTCCCTTGATGATGTGATCATGAGCTGCGTGAATCAGGTCGGTGTTGATATAAATACGGCCAGCCGGGAGCTTTTGATGTATGTGTCGGGAGTTGGCCCGGCATTGGCGCAGGCCATTGTGGATTTTCGTAATCAAAAAGGACCGTTCAGCAGCCGGCATGATATTGCCAATGTGCCGCGGTTTAATATGAAAGCGTTTGAACAGGCAGCGGGATTTATGAGGGTTATGGGCAGTGATAATCCGCTTGATGCCAGTGCCGTGCATCCTGAAAGTTATAGCATTGTTGAGAAAATGGCCCGTGATATCAATGCCAGTGTGCGGGATTTGTTATCCCTTGACAAGTTTCGTCAGGGTATTGAACTTAAGAAATATGTTACTGAAAAAGTGGGAATGCCGACATTGAAAGATATCATGGATGAATTAGCCCGTCCCGGCAGGGACCCGCGCGCCCGCTTTGAGTTTGTTCAATTTAAAGATGGCGTTAATGTCATTGAAGATCTCCATCCGGATATGGTTTTACCGGGAGTTATTACGAATATTACGGATTTTGGTTGTTTTGTGGACATCGGGGTTCATCATGATGGACTTGTGCATATCAGCCAGATGTCCGATAAATTTGTCAAACATCCCGCGGATATTGTCAAGCTCCAGCAGAAAGTTATGGTTAAGGTCAAGGAAGTTGATTTCAAACGTAAACGCATTGCCTTGACAATGAAAGATGCCGCTTGAAGAAAAACGGCAGAGCAGTGCCTTCAATTCATAAAAATCACCAAAAAGCCTTGAATAATCCGCCTGCATGACGAAAATGGGGCTATCGGAGTCATTCTATTATGTCGTATCTTGTATTTGCCCGCAAATATCGTCCGTGCACGTTTGAAGAGGTTATTGGCCAGGAGCACGTGACTGTTGCCCTGCAGAATGCCATTGCTTCCAATAAGGCCGGGCATGCGTTTTTGTTCAGCGGGCCGCGCGGCGTTGGTAAAACCACGTGCGCACGTATTTTGGCGCGGGAGATTAACAAGGCCGCGCCTCAGGCCGGCAATCTGATGGAGTTTGACGGAGCCAATCTTGATATTATTGAGATTGACGGAGCTTCTAACCGGGGTATTGATGAAGCGCGCGCGATCCGTGATAATGCCATGTTTATGCCGATGTCCGGCGGGTATAAATTTTATATTATTGATGAAGTGCATATGCTTACCGAACCGGCGTTTAATGCGCTGTTAAAAACGCTGGAAGAGCCGCCCGCTCACGTCAAATTTATTTTTGCGACGACAGATCCCGAAAAAGTTCCAACCACAATCCGTTCGCGCTGCCAGCAGTTTCATTTTAAACGCTTGTCGATGGATTTGATCACGTCGCAGCTTAAGTCTATTTGCCAGACAGAGAGCCTTTCTGTGGATGATGAGGCGCTGTATGTTATAGCCAGGGCAGCCCAGGGGGGGATGCGTGATGCACTGGGGATACTGGATCAGCTGGGGGCATCCGGAGGCCGGGTGACCGTGGATGATGCCAATGGCCTTTTAGGTTTGATTGATGTAAAGTATATTTTTGATCTGGTGGAAAGCATTATTGTCAGGGATCTTTCTGTTGCGATGGGTTGTGTGGAAAACGTTATTAATGCCGGTAAAGATGACAGCCGTCTGGCCAGGGATTTGGTGGAGCATTTCCGGCATATTATGATGATGAAAGTGGATGCTGAGAAATTGCAGGGGCTGGTTGATTATCCTGTTTTTTACCGTAAACAGCTTCTTGATCAGGCCAGGCGCTTGACCATGGATCAGATCCTTCGGGTGATGGATATTTTTATTGTTTCCCGGGAGACAGAACGGCTGACAGATGCGCCGCGATTGGCGCTTGAACTGGCGTTGGCACGTGCTGTAGCGGCGCTTTCCCCGGTTTCCGGGCCCGTGATGCCGTCGGGCCCTGCGGTTATTCCTGCCGCGCCGGCAGTTAAACCGGCGGGCATGATCAAGCCGTTACCAGCCGCATCACCGCAGCCTTTGCCGCCGGCGCCCCGATCGTTGCCGGATGTTTCATCGGTTCAGAAAGTAGCATCGCCGGTGCCCGGTTTTTCTTTTGCCGACGTTAAACAACGCTGGGATGCCATGACGGCGGCCGTCCAGGCAGAAAAGACTTATTTGGGGACATATCTCTTGGAAGGGAAACCGTTATCTGTTAACGGGAGCGTTTTAACCGTGGCATTGTCTTCTCAGTTTCTATATCATAAAGAGTGCCTGGAAGAACCGGCGGCAATCAAACTTATCAGTGATATTTTTTCAAGGATCTGGGGAAGGGATATTATCGTCAATTTTACGATCCTTGATGGAGTTCTCCGGGAGGAGTCGGCCGCGCTTACGGAAGCCTTGGGCATCGTTGATGGTGAAGTGGTTAACGAATGGCATAATGACACATGATTTATCCGCGTGTGATTGAAAATCTGATTGAACAGCTCACCCGCCTGCCGGGGGTTGGTCGGCGCAGCGCCGAGCGTATGGTCTTTTTCTTGCTCAATGCGCCGATGGAAAACAGCCGGCGTCTGGCGCAGGGCATTATTGACCTGCGTGAAAAATTGCGTTTTTGCCGTATTTGTAATAATTTTACCGAAACAGAATTATGTTCCGTGTGCATGGATCCCGCGCGGGATAACGGGGTGATTTGTGTGGTTGAAACCCCTAAAGATGTGATTGCCATTGAAAAAACAGGGAGCTTTAAAGGGCAGTACTTTGTCCTTTTGGGGACTATTGCCCCCTCAGAAGGGCGCGGCCCGGATGATATTGACCTGAATAAATTAATCCGTCGCGTTGAAGACGGCGCGGGAGGTATCCGTGAAGTTGTTTTGGCGACAGATGCTGACCTGGAAGGCGAGTTAACGGCATTGCATCTTGTCAAGGCGCTTCAGCCCTACGCGTTGAAGGTATCACGTATCGGTGTCGGTTTACCGGCCGGCGGATCTGTTGAATTCGCGGATATTTCTACGTTGACCATGTCGTTTAATGCCCGCCGTGATGTCGCGCCGCAGAAAGAAATTCACACGACATCTGTTCATTAACCATAAGATGGGATTTATGCCGATTGAAAAGATCATTAAACGCAACGGGGATATTGTTGATTTCGACCGTGAACGGATCAGTGTCGCCTTAACGCGCGCGACACTGGCTACGCAGTCTTCAGCACCGGAGAGGGCTGTGATTGACCTGAAATTTATTCCTCACCTTGTGGATGACGTGGTGCTGGCGCTTGAAACGGAGTTCTCCGAAGGGGCAAGGATTCCCAGCATTGAGCATATTCAGGACATTGTCGAGCACAAACTTGTCGAAGCGGGACAGTTCGAGATTGCGAAGACGTATATTCTTTATCGTGCCGAGCACGCGCGCCTGCGCACGGAGCGCCGGATTGAGGAATTATCCAAAATAGAAAAAGGCTTGCTGAAAGTTATCAAGCATACCGGGAAGATGGAGGTGTTCCGTGCTGAAAAGATCCGGAAAGTCTTTCTCCGGGCGGCGGAAGGTTTTGAGGGCGGATGTTCTTTTGACGCGTTATATGAACGGCTCAAGCTGACCATTGTAGATCAGATAAGCACGGCGCAGATTATAAAAAACATGCGTAAAGTATGCCTTGATCTTGTAACGGTCCAGAATATTGATTGGCAGAATATTGCCGGACGATTGTATATCATGGATCTTTATAAACAGGCTTCGCGCAATCGTTCTATTCCTATCAGCGCGATTTATTCGCCCCAGGCATTCCGTGATCATCTTACCCATTACATCAAGATAGGGCGTTACACTGGCGATTTTCATACCTATTATACGGCAGAAGATATCCTTGAGGCCGGTCGCTCACTGAACCCAAACCTGGATTTTACCTATATTTATTCCACAGTCCTGGCCTTTGACCGGCGGTATTTGCTTAATCCCAATAAGGATGTGCATGAATTGCCGCAGGAAATGTATATGGCGATTGCTCTTTTTCTGGCGATACCTGAGCCCCCGCAACAACGGCTGGAAATTGCTCGAAAGATTTATGCGGTTATATCTGCCCAAAAATTATCGCTGCCGACACCGACCCTGTTGAATGCACGGACGAATTTTCATCAATTATCCAGTTGTTTCAAGTTGAATGTGAATGATGATTTGCGCGCTATTTATCATGCCCTGGAGAATATGGCGCAAATATCGAAATTCGGCGGCGGGGTGGGTGTGTATCTGGGGCATATCAGATCCAAAGGTTCAGCGATACGGGGGCTCAAGGGCTCTTCAGGCGGTGTCATCCCCTGGGTGCGTTTGATTAATAATACGGCGGCCGCGGTCAATCAGCTGGGAGCGCGCCTGGGTGCGATTTCTCCGACATTAGATATCTGGCATCGTGATATCCTTGATTTCCTGAACCTTCAGGTTGAGTCAGGGGATATCCGCAGCAAGGCATTTGATATTTTTCCAGCCATTTCTGTTCCGGATATTTTTATGCGCCGGGTGAAGGCCAATCAGGATTGGACATTATTTGACCCGCATGAGATTTTCAAACGGAAGGGGCGCCGCCTGGAGGATTTTTACGGGGCTGAATTTGATGCGTTCTATGAAGCCTGCGAGAAAGATGCGTCGATTGCTATCCGGCTGACCATGCCGGCCAAAGACCTGATGAAACGTTTCTTGAAAACTGTCGTTGAAACCGGTATGCCGTATGTGTTTTTCAGGGATACGGTCAATGAACAGAATCCCAACAAGCATGCCGGACGGATTTACTCGACACAGCTTTGCACTGAAATTTGTCAGAATACGTCGGATAGTACTTTCGTGGCTGAAGAAGCGGCTGACGGACGGATATCCCTTCAGTATATCCCGGGGGATACGGTCGTCTGTAATTTGGCGTCGATCAATGTTGCCAAAGTGCATACGGATGAAGAGATCAGGGACATATTCCCGATCGCGCTCAGGATCCTTGACAATGTGATCACATTGAATTTCTATCCTATCAAAGAAGCTGAATTGACCGCCAAACGTTACCGCAGCGTCGGTCTTGGATTCATGGGATTGGCGGAATATCTGGCGTGCAACGGGCACGCGTATGGTTCAGCAGAGGCGCGGGCGCATGTTGACGTTTTGTTTGAAAAATACGCTTACGCGACACTGGAAGCATCCAATGCGCTTGCCAGGGAGCGGGGGCCGTACGAACTTTTTAAAGGAAGCTGTTGGTCGCAGGGCATCCTTTTTGGTCATGATGCGGCATGGTTCCGGGAGCATTCCAAGGATTCTGTTTCCTGGCTTAAACTTATTGAGGATATCAAAGCGACGGGCCTGCGTTTTGCCTATCATCTGGCTCCGGCGCCCAATACATCCACGGCTTCAGTGGTCGGGACGACGGCAGGGCTTTTACCGATTTATAAAAAGTTTTTTGTAGAGACAAATGTTATTGCGCCGGTAGTTACGGTTGCGCCGCATCTCTCGCCAAAAAACTTCTGGTATTATACAGAATATGTTCATATGGATATGAATGATGTCATTGATATGATCGCGACTGTTTATAAATGGATTGACCAATCGATTTCTTTTGAATGGCTTATTAATCCGGCCAAAACTTCTCCGGCCGAATTATATGCCTATTACATGAAAGCCTGGGAGATGAAAATCAAAACGGTTTATTACCTTCGCAGCATGAGCGGCGAGGTGAAAGAAAATTGTGCCAGTTGCAGCGGTTAATCCGGAACGTGTGTCAAAGGATGGTGTGTGATGAAAAAGAACCTGATCTTTAATCCTGACGGGAATGATACGCTGGAAGCCCGTGCTATTATTAAGGGCAGTACGACAGGGCTTTTTAACTTGAATACGGTCCGGTACCCATGGGCAAAACCGATGTACCAGCTCATGATCGGTAATTTTTGGGTACCTGAGAAAGTTGGCGGGCTGGGGGATGATGCTACCATGTACCGTGCGCTGTCGTCGCATGAACAGCGGGCGTATCGGGGGATGCTGTCATTCCTGATTTTTCTCGATAGTATCCAGACCGTTAATTTGCCGAATTTTTCAAATTACATCACGTCTCCTGAGGTTAATCTTCTCCTGGCCATCCAGTCTTATCAGGAAGCGATCCATTCACAAAGTTATGCCACGATCCTAGAAACAGTGGTTGAGGCGCGTGAAAGGGACGAGATTTATTATTTCTGGCAGGTCGATGATGTCCTTAAAAAGAGGAACGAAAGTATCGGTGAAATTTATCAGGCGTTCCAGGATGTCGCAAATGAAAAGAACTTCTTCCGGGCCCTGATTGGTAATTTTCTTCTCGAAAGCATTTATTTCTACAACGGTTTTGCTTTTTTTGATAATCTTGTTTATGCTTCCAAAATGACAGCCACCGGCCGGATGATCAGTTATATCCGCCGTGATGAATTAACGCATGTGGTCCTTTTTACGAACATCATCAAGGAGATCCGCCGCGAATTCCCTGCCATGTATGATGAGAAAATGGTGGTTGAGATGTTCCAATCTGCTATTGCTCAGGAAATCACATGGTCTGATCATATCATCGGTGATCGGATTCCCGGTATCACGAAAAAGACAACGGCGCTGTATACGCAGTGGCTGGCTAACTCCCGATTGGAGATGCTGGGGATTGCCCCGCTTTTTCCTGAGGCCACGATTAATCCTTACAGGCATCTGGAGAGCATGGCGGATAACAACAGCGAGAAAACAAATTTTTTCGAATCAACGGTGACGAATTACACGCAATCGAGTTCGATGAACGGGTCGTGGGATTTTTAACGTATATTTAAATCTTTTCAAGGAGAATACGCATGTCATTTATGTACGATGCGCGCAACAGGCGGCCGCAGATATGGACATATCCTTTTTTTATTTTGATTATGGGTGCTCTTGTTTATGGATTTTATGTTTTTGGTGAGAAGAAGTCTGCGGGGCGTGTTAAATTACCGCAAAACACAGAAGACCCTGACAGGCGATTCTGATAGGAGATGTTATGGTGAAATCCAATGCCGTGTTGTTAATTTCTTGTTTGGATCAAAAAGGGATTACCGCGGCCGTGACAGATTTTGTTTTCAAGCGCGGCGGTAATATCGTTGATGCGGCCCAGCATGCGGATCAGGAAGCCGGCCTTTTTTTTATGCGCATGGAGTGGGAGCTCGGGGGTGATTTGGTTGATCGGGAACAGATCGCCCGGGATTTTTCCCCTTTAGCAGAACATTTTGGCATGTCATGGGATTTGCATGTGACGGGGATTCCCGTGAATACAGCTGTTTTTGTTTCTCGTCAGCTGCACTGCCTGCACGATTTATTATTCCGTTACAAGGCGGGGCAGCTGCCGGGTGCTGACATCAGGCTGATTGTCAGTAATCATGAAGATGCGGCGGTTGTGGCATCCCATTGGGGGATTGAATTCTTGCATACCCCTGTTTTCCCGGAAACAAAATCCGCGGCGGAAGTCGTACAATTATCTGCTTTGCAAAAGAATGGGGTAAGCCTGGTCATCCTTGCCCGGTATCATCAGATTTTAACAGAAGATTTCATCCGGCATTATCCGCAGAAGATCATCAATATTCATCATTCTTTTCTTCCTGCTTTTGCCGGCGGTAATCCTTATGCCCAGGCGCATCGCAAAGGGGTCAAGATCATCGGGGCAACCAGTCATTATGTGATTTCAGCCCTTGATGAAGGCCCCATCATTGAGCAGGATACGGCGCGTATCAATCACCGCCACGCGATCAAGGATCTTGTTGAGATCGGGCAGGATCTTGAACGTGTTGTATTATACCGCGCTGTCCGCTGGCATCTGGAGCGGAAAATACTTTCGTGTGCCAATAAAACGGTTATTTTTGACACATAAAATGGAATAGAAGGGGTAATCCACTTTTTAGCTTGAAAAAACTTTACACCTGCGGAAATCGGTGTATCATTGTTAAATTACGCCATAAATCAAATTTCCATATATATGCCAAGTGTTAAACGTTACAAAGTAAAGATTTATTGTTCTATCCCGGTTTTTAAGGCTGGTTTTTAAGGATACCCTGCCCTGTGTTTATACACGGGGCTTTTTATTATTAACAAACAATACTTAAAGAAAGAGGTTTTTCGATGGCACGCAAATTTTATACTCTTGACGGGAATGAGGCCGCGGCGTTTATTGCTTACCGTGTTAGTGATGTTATGGCTATTTATCCCATCACACCGTCTTCAGCGATGGGTGAGTTTTCTGATGAATGGAATGCTGCCGGCGTGAAGAATATTTGGGGATCCGTGCCCCTGATTCAGGAAATGCAGTCAGAGGCCGGTGCGGCGGGTACGGTTCATGGTGCGCTGCAGGCGGGGGCAATGACCACAACATTCACGGCATCCCAGGGGCTTCTTCTTAAGATCCCGAATATGTACAAGATTGCCGGAGAATTGACAGCTACGGTTTTTCATGTCACGGCCCGTTCATTGGCGGCTCAGGGGCTTTCAATTTTTGGTGATCATTCTGATGTGATGGCGGTGCGTCAAACGGGTTTCGCGATGATGGCATCCAACAGTGTTCAGGAATGCATGGATATGGCGCTTATTGCGTACGCGTCGACCCTGGAAAGCCGTATCCCGTTCATGCACTTTTTTGATGGATTTCGTACATCCCATGAGGTGGCTAAAATTGAACTGTTGGACGAGGCGGATATCAAGGCCATGATCAGTGATGATCTGGTGATCGCCCATCGTAATCGTGCGTTGACGCCCGATAAGCCGGTGATGCGCGGCACCGCTCAAAATCCTGACGTTTATTTTCAGGGGCGTGAGACAACAAATCCGTTTTATGCGCAGTGCCCGGATATTGTTCAGGCGCAGATGGATAAGTTTGCCAAGCTGGTGGGCCGTCAGTATAAACTTTTTGAATATTTTGGTCCGGCTGATGCCGATCGCGTTATTGTTTTGATGGGTTCCGGCTGTGAAACAGTGCATACGACCGTTGATCACCTGGCGGCAAAGGGGGAAAAGGTTGGTGTTCTTAAGGTCCGTTTGTACCGCCCGTTCTCGATCAAGCATTGCATGGCGGCTCTTCCCAAGACAGTGACGCAGCTTGCGGTCCTGGATCGTACCAAAGAACCCGGATCAGCGGGTGAGCCTTTATATCAGGATATTATCAACGCTTTGTTTGAAGCCAGGCAGGAAGGCTTACTTAAAGCTGTGCCCAAGGTGATCTGCGGGCGTTACGGCCTTTCTTCTAAAGAATTTACGCCAGCCATGGTTAAGGCGGTTTTTGATGAAATGAAAAAGAGCGCGCCGAAAAATCATTTTACAGTTGGTATCAATGATGATGTGTCGCATACGAGTTTAACCGTAGACGAGACTTTTTTAATTGAAGATCCGCAAAGCAAATGTTGTCTTTTTTATGGTTTAGGTGCTGACGGCACTGTCGGGGCCAATAAAGCCACGATCAAGATTATCAGTGAAAATACGTCCAATTACGGCCAGGGTTATTTTGTGTACGATTCGAAAAAGTCCGGTTCAATGACAGTGTCACATTTGCGTTTTGGTTCTAATCCGATCCGTGCGCCGTATCTTGTCACCAAGGCCAATTTTGTGGCGTGCCATCAGGGTATTTTCCTGGAGCGGTACGACATGCTTAAGGATGCGGCCGAAGGCGCGGTTTTTCTTTTGAATAGTGCTTTACCGGCGGATAAGGTGTGGGATTCTTTGCCCAAGCCGCTGCAATACAGTATTATCAGCAAGAAACTTAAGTTTTATGTTATTGATGCCTACGCTGTTGCCCACAAAACGGGTATGGGGGGGCGTATCAATACGATCATGCAAACATGTTTCTTTGCTATTTCAGGTGTTCTCCCGCGTGAAGAAGCCATCGAGCAGATCAAGAAATCTATCCGTAAGGCTTACGGTAAAAAGGGTGAGGATGTGGTAGCCCAGAACTTTAAGGCGGTCGATGAAACCCTGGCCAATCTTCATGAAGTCAAGGTCCCGGCCAGTGTTACCAGCACCATTGCGCTCAAATCGCCTGTTTCCGGCAAGCCCACTGATTTTGTGATGAATGTGACCGCGGAAATCATTGCGGGCCGCGGCGACAAACTCCCGGTCAGCAAGATGCCTGTTGACGGGACTTTTCCGACAGGTACAACAAAGTATGAGAAGCGTTGTGTGGCGCTTGATTGCCCGGAATGGGATTCAGACACATGTATCCAGTGCGGCAAGTGTGTCATGGTTTGTCCGCATGCTGTTATCCGCAGCAAGGTTATCACTGAAGAAAATCTCAAGGGCGCGGATGCTTCTTTTGTTACTGCCGCCGCCAAGGACAAGGAATTCGCCGGTTTGCGTTTCCGCATTCAGATCGCGGCGGAAGATTGCACGGGGTGCGGCGTGTGTGTTTCTGCCTGTCCGGCAAAGAGCAAGAAAGATCCCA
>JBAXBM010000008.1:0-22652 GCA_037141995.1 Candidatus Omnitrophota bacterium | reverse complement strand
TATTTAACCCGCATTTTTCAATAGAAAAAGGTAATGCGGGTTGAACCCGGGCCTTTTCTTGACGGTAAAATTGTGGAAGGCCGGTTGGAATAACAACGCAGGTTTTTGTGCATGCGGTATCGTCGAGGAATAACGAGTATTTCGCACATATCCCTGAAATATTTCGAAATACTTCAGCCTATGCAAACAATTCTTTCCAATATCCAGCCAATATAATCTTCGCTTCGGCTAAGGTTTTTCTTGTGACCCCACATTCCTCGGCCATCTCATGATATGTTGCCGCAATGCTATCCGATATTTCCGGAAAATCCGCAGGAAGCGCATGCGTTTTACGCCTGTCAAACGTTGCCTTGATGGCTTTAAGCATTATTTCCTTATCAGGCAATCCATGTTCAACAAAAAGAACAAGATCAACGATATCTTTGACTCGAGAGAACGCTCTTTTATCCGTCGGGAACGTCAAGCTGTGCAACTTTTCCGCAAACTGCTGATCCATTGGCAATAATGCCACTCTCGCCGGAGAAATATTAGCGAAACTCAACACGTCAGCACTCGTCTTCCACTCCGGCACAGATACAATGGCATCGCCAACGCCCACATCAAGATGAAACTTACAAAACTCCCTGTTATCAACCCTCGCCTCGACTGGATACCGCCATCCGCCATAAACCGGCTGATTTAACTCCATTTGAAACGGCCCGACTCTAAAAACAAACCAATCCTCCAAATCCCGCCCTGCTTCCTCCTGAATCATTGCCTGAATCTTCTCCGGTAAAGGATCACGCAGATACGGCATTGTAAAGTCAATGTCCTTCGTCGTACGGGCAATATTCTGCCAACGGATCTCAAGGGCATACCCACCCTTTAAAAGCCACTGCGGATAATCGCCCTGATTGGTTACAAAGATACGCGCCAACAGCCTGTCAAATGCCACACCTCTGCGCAATCGGTCAAGAGGCGTACCCTTCTCATTAAAAATATTCAAAAGCCTTGTTTCCAAAGCCCGTCGAAAACTAAAGGCGGTCTTATAAATTTTAGGATCGGCGGGCATTATCAATCTCTCCTCTGATAATCGATAAAATGCCATTGATCTTCTTTCTCGCTTTAAGGGGAATGGAGCCATCTTCAAGCGATGCAGGAATAAAATAACCTTTCCTTATCCCGTCACAAATTGCTTTCTCAAGTTCATCGGCACTAAGATTGCCCATCGCCACATCAATGATCGTTTTAAGTGGCGTGGTTATATTATACCCGGGCCTCTTTTCAATAACTTTATCAGATAGCTTGGCCTTATGGATCACACACCTGCCAGAGGATCGTTTGCGAAATGCGGGGGGCACTGTAAGATGAATGCGCGCAGGCATGACATCACTCATATCATAAATAGAAAGCGCAGTCTCATGAGATATAACCGCCTGAGGGACACCCGCCCGGCTGAAACTCCAGAGCGACCAACGCACCAGATCTTCATTGGCAGAATCAGGATAGTTCGTAAGCCGAAAAACACCCCGACTAACTTCTTTCCAGGTTTCCCGCTTTTTGTGATGAAATTGAAGCCGATAGGAATAACCACATTGAAAGGCCTGCTTCGCAGTAAAGTAGCCCTCCTGTTGTGAAGCAACCTCAAAAAGCCTGTTTATTCTATCACAATCTATTCTTGGCATTACATATTCCTTACATTACATGTAATAAATATACAATAACCACCAACCATAGTCAAGCATGTTTGTTACATATAATGTAATATTCATACATACAGCCATGGGGAACACTTTTACTTCCCGATACAAAACTTCGAAAAAATATGTTCGATGACATCATCGTCCACATGGCGCCCGGTGATGGCGTCCAGGGCATTGACCGCGGCCTTGATATCTTCAGCGGCAAATTCCAGCGGATTTCCGTTGCTTGCGGTTGCCTTGGCCCGTTCCAGTGCCTCCCTGGCCGCCTGCAGGGCCTGCAGGTGGCGTGCATCATTAACAAGCACCCCTCGGGCTTCTGCGGGCGCATCACCGGCCGCCATGCGCACCATGGCCGCGCGTAACGCATCCACCCCTTCACGCGCAAGTGCTGAAACCCTGACACACACGCCGACAACATCATGCCCTTCCGCCGAAGGCAGGTCTGACTTGTTCAACACCATAATCCGGCGCGGATGTGCGGTCTCCGCCATTAACGCACGATCCGTATCATCCGGCGGACTGCTCTGGTCAAACACACACAGGATAATATCCGCCGACGCGATCGCTGAGCGCGAACGCCGCACAGCCTCTTCTTCCACCTTGTCACGCGGCACAAGGATGCCCGCCGTATCCACCAGGTTCACGGGAATGCCGTCGATATTAACACATTCTTCAATCACATCCCGCGTGGTCCCCGCCACATCGGTCACGATCGCCCGGGGCGCACGCAGAAGGGCGTTAAGTAACGATGACTTGCCTACATTGGGCTTGCCGCAAATAACCACCCGGATACCTTCTTTAAGAATCCGCCCGCGCGGCGCTGTCGCTATCAATGCCGCAAGGCGCCCCTCAATCACTTCCATCTCCTGTGCCGCCTTAACCGCCTGCCCCGCATCCGTGTCTTCTTCCGGAAAATTCAATGTCGCTTCGATCCCGCCCAGGACACCCAGCAAGGCGCCGCGCAAGGCTTCGAGCTCGGCAGAAAGATCACCCTTCAACTGACGTTCCACGGCCCGCACAGCGGCCTCGGTCCTGGCACTGATAATGTCCAGCACCGCTTCAGCCTGCGCCAGATCAATACGCCCGTTTAGAAACGCCCGCTTGGTAAATTCTCCCGGCTCCGCCAGCCTCGCCCCGGCTTGTAAACAACGCGCCAGGATCGTGCCGACCACCGCCGGGCCGCCATGACCGCTGATCTCTGCCACATCCTCACAGGTATAGCTTTTAGGCCCCGGCATCCATGACACCAGCACCTCATCAATAATATCTCCGTTATCTGCCCTGACCCAGCCGTAATGCAGGCTGTAAGGATGCCACGCCGACGGATGTCCTTCGGTTTTCCCGGTAAAAATACGGCCAATAACGCCTGCCGCATCCGCGCCGCTCACCCGCACCACACCCACACCGCCGATACCTGCCGGTGTGATCACGGCCGCAATTGTGTTATCTTCGCCTTTATACTGATACATACGCCCTCGCCTCCGCGCCTGCAAAAAGAGAACCCGTCACAAGAACGATCCCGTCCCTGCCGGCCATCCGCCTGGCTTCATCCATCGCCGCCGCCACATGCTGTGTCACCACTATCGGCACCCCGGACAATACCTTCCCAACCTCCGACGAAGAAATTTCAGCAGAACGCGGATGATCCGCCCGCGTGAGAACCATGGCCTCTGTGACAGGTGAAAGGGCGGCTGTCACCGCCATAACATCTTTATCCGCACTCATTCCCACCACAACCACCGCTTTACGCCCGGGATACGCCGCCTGAAAAACTGAAACAAGCGCGCGCGCCGATTCCGCTGTGTGCGCCCCGTCGATGATCACAACCGGATCAACTGCGGCGCGTTCAAACCGCAGCGGCCACCTCACTCCTTTAATACCATCACGCACCGCTTCTTCGGTCAATAAGAATCCAAATATCTCCAAATCTTCTGCCATAGCAATAGCCAAAGCCGCATTCTGCGCCTGATGCGCCCCGGTCAACGGCGACACAAGCCCCTCGTAAACACGCCGGCCATGCACATCAAAAGCGACACCTTCCGCGGTGATCCTGCCGATATGGCACGCAAGGTCCTGGCCCACAACCGACGGGATAATGTTAAACTTGCGGCAGTGCGCCTCGATCACGGTCAATGCCTCGGCCGATGGGGGCGCCATAGAAACCCGCTGGTACGGCGCCTTGATGATCCCGGCCTTCTCCGCCGCGATCGCCGCCAGGGTATTCCCAAGAATATGCGTATGATCAAATCCGAGCGGTGTGATACCACAGACTGATGTTTCAAATACATTGGTTGCATCCAGCCTGCCGCCCAAGCCCGTCTCCAGCACAACAATCTGAACTTCCCGCGCGGCAAAATAAGCCGCCGCCAGGGCCGTGATCAATTCATAAAAAGTGACTTCGGTCCCCGCCCTGCGCAACACCTCAATATCATCATAATAATACTGAACTAACCGTTCCAATGCATCGGCCGTGATACAATCCCCGAAAATATCGCCCGGCACGCCTGCCGGCGAATGCCCCACTTCCAGAACCCTGATCCTTTCACGCACATCATAAAGATGCGGCGACGTATAAAGCCCGACCCGGTAACCGGAAGCGCGCAATATCGACGCCAGAAACGCAGATGTAGAGCCCTTGCCCTTGGTGCCGGCAATGTGGGCAAAGCGCAATTTTTCCTCCGGGTGACCGAAGACAGCAAGAAGCCGCTCCATGCGTTCCAGAGAGAACGCCGCCGGAGCGGCCTGCTGAAGCTTTGATTCCCAATTAAGGAATGTTTGAAAATACCCGTCGACAGAAAACGACGTCATGATATCAATGCCGGAAATGACGCACGCCGGTCACAACCATCGCCAGGCCGCGCTTATCGGCTTCCTTGATCACTTCCGCATCTGCGATAGACCCCCCGGTCTGGATAATAACCGCAACCCCTGCCTTGGCCGCAATCGTTACAGTATCTGCTTTTGGCAAAAACGCATCAGAGGCCATCACGCTTCCTTTTGCCAGCTTTCCCGCTTTGCGGATCGCCGATGCCGCGCTATCCACACGCGAGGTCTGCCCGACGCCCAGCCCGACTGTTTTTGTCCCCTGAACCAGCACAATGCCGTTAGACTTGACTGTCTTGACAACCTGCCAGGCAAAAAGCATCGCCGCTGTCTGCGCCTTGGTCGGCTTCTTTTTCGTCACAACCTTAAGTTCCGTGGCATCCAGGGCACGCGTATCCGTATCCTGCACCAAAAGCCCGCCGGGTACTTTTTTAAAATCGTATTTTTCTTTCCTTAGATCATCCGCCGCCAGGGTCATCAGGCGCACATTCTTTTTCTGCGCCAGCAATTCAAACGCCGCCGGATCAAACTCAGGGGCAATCACGCATTCCATGAACCCGCTGGCCACAATGGCTTCCGCTGTCTTGATATCAACCGTACGGTTAAGCCCGATGATTCCGCCAAACGCCGACAACGGATCACACGCATGCGCATTCTTGTAGGCCTTAACCAAATCTTTGTCCGCCGCAACCCCCGCCGGATTATTATGCTTGATCACCACCGCCGCCGGTGTTTCAAAACCGTAGGCAATATCCGCGGCCGCCGCCAAATCAAGGATATTATTAAATGACAATTCCTTGCCGTGCTTCTGTTGCATCTTGACAAGCCCCGACACGCCGCCGGCATCGCGGTAAAAGGCACCCGCCTGATGCGGATTCTCGCCATAACGCAAATCCTGGGCTTTCGTGAAATTAAGATTGATCGTCTGCGGCAATGTCGTAAAAGCTTCCGACGAGAAACGCCGGTTCAGGAAATCCGCGATCATGCCGTCATACGCCGCCGTGCGTTCAAACACTTCCGTTGCCAAATTGATCAGGGTGCGATCCGGCAAAATACCGCTATTGGCCTCAAGTTCCGCCAGGATATCCTTATAGCGCGCCGGATTAGTGATCACCGCGACACTCCGGTAATTCTTGGCCGCTGAACGCAGCATGGACGGCCCGCCGATATCAATATTCTCAATGGCCTCCTCAAGCGATACATTCTTCTTGGCCGAAACTTTTTCAAAAGGATACAGATTCACGACCACCATATCGATCAGGCCGATGCCGTGTTCTGCCACCGCTTTCATGTGCTCGGCATTATCGCGCACCGCCAGCAATCCGCCGTGGATCTTCGGGTGCAGGGTCTTGACCCTCCCGTCAAGCATTTCAGGGAAACCGGTATAGTCCGAAACTTCCTGTACCGGAATGCCCGCATCGCGCAGGGCCTTGGCCGTCCCGCCGGTTGAAATGATCTCAACCCCCATGGCATGGATCCCCCGGGCAAAATCAAGAATACCTGTCTTGTCGGAAACACTAATAAGCGCGCGCCTGACCTTGATCATAACAACCTCGTATAAATTCATTGAGTGTACGCACGGGAAGCTGAAGGCATGCCTCGGATGCGAGTTCAGAAACCAAGCTTTCCTCAATCTATTCCAAGAGAAAGCTGTTTCTGCTGTCTGAGCAGACAGGCATGCCGTAAGCTTCAACGATTACACGTTTCACAGATAATAAAAAAGCGTCGCCCTGCGATAAACAGAGCGACGCCTGAAAAACCAACTTTAAATCCGCTTACCCTTCTTGCGCTTGCGCTCGGAAGGCTTGGCATAAAAACGACGCTCCTTCAACTCGACAAGAAACCCGTCGCGCTGGCACTGCTTCTTGAACTGGCGCAGGGCCTTTTCAAACCCGTTCTTGTCGCTGATCTTAACCTCGACCATATTAAATTCACCCGCCCTTCACACCATGACACATGGTGCTTGAATTAAAAAATTGTATGTTCACGCACAAAATCCAATATTTTTTCGCTATAAAGTTGATGCATAGTAGCACAAAGGCACATCTGCGTCAATTTCTAGAAAAAACCAGGGGCTACTGCCTTCACTACAAGAGGTAACGCGCCCCGATGGCTGTTGCCGGACGCTTAAAAACACGTCGGAAAGAAACCAATCTGGCCATGCTTTCACAAAACCGGCAATACTCATCCAGCGTCATACCCCGGGATTCCTGGATCATACGCAACCGGCGAAAACTTTCCCGGCGTTCAGCACTGGCCGCATCTGCCAGCATTTCTTCTTTATCCCGGGCACTAAGCATGGCCGGTCCTCCGGAGAAGGTCATCCCATTGCGGCAACATGGCAAACACCTCAAAATATTCCCGGATTAACGCGGTATCCATGGTGTTAAATTTCATTCTCAGCAACCATTCAATATCTGCCATGTCCCGTGCCAATCGATCAGGATCATTAGCTATCGCCTGCACCTTCAATCCAATAATGCCTTCAGGCCTTATCACCGGAATTCCCCCGGCATCAGATACGGCACGATCCAACATGTCCAGTGTGTATTTACGGCGTGCCCAAAGAATATCAACACCGCCGATCAATTGCTCCGGTGCGGCAAGGTTCAAAACATTTTCATTTTCAAACAAAACCTGATATCCCATCGCCATAAAAATTTTCTTCGCTACAACAGCATCTTCCGCATTCACCAGGAAGTCAATATCTCCCGTTGCACGATGATACCCGGCGGCATGAAGCGCAAATCCGCCGATCAGGGCATAACGCACCCCGGCAGTCATAAATTTTTCAGATATCATATGCAATAGACCGCTTAAATCGAGCATAGAAACAATGTATCCTGATTTCTAGAAAATGAATGTGTCTCGGTGAATGCGCGCCAAGATGGCTAAAGTTTAACATGCTTAAGAATGCCGGTCAATCTTGAGAAAAAACTGCGAATTTAAAAATTCTGACGCGTGAACTTGTAACAGGAAATAATTGAAAATGGTTAGGAACGGTTGGAAACCGTTCCCATTATAATATGAAATATTCCCGCCCAACAAAAACCCCCGCGCTGGGATGGCCCGAGGCGGGGTTTAAAAAAACGTTTTCTACCTGTCTCACACATTAACCCCAAACAACCCCCCGACTGCCGCGGTTACGGCCATGGAAATGGCGCCCCAGAATACAATGCGGATGATGGCCCGGCCCATGGGCGCGCCGCCGATGAAGGCTCCGGCGGCACCGAATCCGGCAAGAAAAACAAGCGTAGCCCCGAAAACAAAGCTGATCACCCATGCCCCCGGCGTAACCAGAGCAACAAAGAGCGGTAAAACGCCGCCAACAGAAAACGATACCGCTGAAGCCAGCGCGGCCTGTACCGGGCGGGCGCTGGTGATATGGGAAATCCCAAGTTCATCCCGCGCATGCGCTGCCAGCGCATCATGAGCCGTCAATTGCTGCGCCACCTGCACCGCCAGGGCCGGATCAAGGCCCCGCCCCCTGTAAATAGATGCCAGTTCTTGCAGCTCACCCTCATGATCTTCTGCCAATTCTTTGCGCTCACGCGCCAGGTCAGCACGTTCCGTATCGGATTGCGAACTGACCGATACATACTCCCCCGCCGCCATGGACATCGCCCCGGCGATCAATCCGGCCACACCGGTCACCAGGATAACCCCGCGGGGCGCATGCGCGGCCGAAACACCGACGACCAGGCTGGCGACCGACAAGATCCCGTCATTGGCCCCCAAAACCGCCGCCCTCAGCCACCCGATCCGGTCTGTGCGGTGCTTTTCAATATTACGCTTAATAACCATCATGCCCCTTTTCTGAACCCCTCAGTGCTTCATCGCCGCGGCTTTCACCTGGGCATTGTACATTGACTGGTACCTTTCTTTCTGATCCCCCGACACCGGCACCCAGTTTCCATTGTACTGCAACGCGTACTTGACTTCTCCGGTGATACGCTTAACCAGCACAGTACGGTCATTGGCTTCATGCAGCTGAACCCTCTTGCAGGACATGCTGTCAACCACCCCGAGGGCAAAAGAAGATGTTGTCAATGCCCCCACAAGCAATGCCGCAAAAATTAATCGTTGCATCATTATCACTATAATTCCTCCATGCTTTTGCTTAGAAATAACGCCCGCAAAACCCACCTTGCCGCGCTAAAACCACTGGTGTAGGAAATCAACGTCTCAATGCCGAGCATAACATGTTATCATTTAACAGACTCACAGATCGCCGCCACAATTTCATCACAACCTCGATAATCCGGGCCATGAATACACATCGCTTTTCTCTGACAGGTCAAAAGCGTATACCCAAACCAGGTACACGGCGAACACGGCAACTCCTGACAGATAACAACATCCTGGGAACCCTTGGGGCCCCACTTATCCTTATTCCCCGGCCCAAATACAGCAACCGACGGCACACCCAACGCTCCGGCCATATGCAGTAACCCCGAATCATGCCCGATAAACTGCCTGGCCTCCGCTATCAGCGCGGCACTTTGCGATAATGTGATTTTACCGGTAACATCCTGCACACGTTGATCTTGAATGCCGGCGATAACAGCCTGCGCCAACCCCGATACATCCGTACCGCCCAAGAGCACCACGCTATACCCCTTGCCCATGATCCCGCGGCAAATAGCTACCGCCTGTTCTTTAGAAAAACGCCGTAAAGCAATACTTCCTCCAAGGGCCAAAACAATATAAGGTAATTTTATAATCCCTCGCACCCACGTCATATCTGCAGCTGACACCGCATAAGAACCTTTAAGCTGAAGCGGTGCAGAAATCCCGAAACTTTCAAACAACCGCACAAAAGATTTTAATTCATAATCCGCGTGATCATACGGCAAAGCCCTGTTAAAAAGTTTTGTGCGTGCAGGGCGTGTGGCAAAGCCTATCCTGTAATGAGCTTTGATGAAATAAGCTGTAATCGCACTTAAATAATGCCATTGTTCCGTATCCACCACCACATCGTACTCCTGCCTGAAAACAGCAAGAAAATCAGGCCCAATGTCATAGCAGAAGATCTTTCCGCATAACGCCTCTTGCGAATTGAAAACATGCCTGTTGCGCCGCTCGCAAAGGACATCAACCGTATGTCCCAGCCTTTTTAATTCACGGATAATAGGTAATAAAAATACGGCATCGCCCATACCCCCGGGGCGTATGATAAGAACGCGCAACAACCCTTGAGGAAAATTTACATCACCGCCGTCACGGCGCGGCAAACTACACGCCAGCAACCATCCTGCCGCATGATCCACACACTTAACCGCCTTGAGCCTGAAGGATCCTTCCGAACGCCAAATATCAGCAATCCCGATACCTTTCATCCCGAAGTCCTTTGCTGCAAGGCAGACAAAAAATCTACCCCGTTAAACATGTTTAAAGAAGGCAACAACCGGCGATAAAAGGAGCATCGCCGTCAGCACGATCAGGACGACCGTTGTTGTCCAGCCGATGAAATTCTGGAATTTATTGTTCACATACGTGCCCATGACATAGGGGCTGTTGACCATATAGATCATGGACAAAAGCACAACCGGCAAAAGCATGGCATTAATAACCTGGGTCCAGATGGTGATCGTAATTAACGGCGCATGCGGCCACAGGATGATCGCTACCGCCACCGCGACAATACTGCCGAAAAGCCAGTAAAATTGCGGCGCCTCATCCACGCGTTTATCAATCCCCGCCTCAAAACCAAACGCTTCGCACACATAAAACGCCGTCGCCAGCGGCAAAATCGTCGCCGAAAAAGCTGACGCTATAAAAAGCCCGAACGCAAAAACCTGCGCCGCCAGGACTCCGGCAAAAGGCTGAAGAGCCATCGCCGCGTCACTCGCTTCCCTGATAACCACCCCGTTTTTATTCAAGGTCGCCGCGCAGGCAATCATGATAAAGAATGCAACGACAACGGTCGCCACGCATCCGATCACCACGTCCAAAAGAGCAAATTTGTAATCCTTGATCGTAATTCCCTTTTCAATGACCGCTGACTGCATATAAAACTGCATCCAGGGCGCGATCGTTGTTCCAATAATACCCAGCACGATGCTGAGATATTCACCGCTGAACTTCGCCTGGGGATGAATAACCGCACCGCCGACCTCCTGCCAATCAGGTTTTGCCATAACCGCAGAAATAATATAAAAAAGCAGGCAAAAACTGAAAAACAAAAATATCCTCTCGGCGATTTTGTAGTTCCCCTTGGTGGCAAGAATCCATACCGCCGCCGCCGTCAACGGCACTGAAATATATTTACTGACACCGAAAATCGCCATACTGCCGGCGACACCTGCAAATTCCGTAGCCGTATTGCCGATATCCGCAATAATAAGGCCGAGAAAAATAAACGCCGTCACCTTAACCCCGAAATTTTCACGGATCAGGTCTGCCAGCCCCTTGCCGGTAATAACCCCCATGCGCAAATTCATTTCCTGGATTACCAGCAGGGCAATGAACGCCGGCCCTAGTGTCCACAAAAGATTATAGCCATACAGCGCGCCGGCCACAGAATATGTGGTGATGCCGCCCGCGTCATTATCAACACTGCCGGTAACAATACCCGGCCCCAGAACGGCCAGGAACATGAGAATATTCCGGAACGCGGGGCTGTTTTTGATGTTCTCGATCAAGCGCATATCAGATCTGATCCTTATATTTACCCCAGGCCATGGCGATAAGCTCTTCCATCACGTCATCCACCGTGATCGACCCGACCAGGATATCATTCTCATCCAGCACGGGAATCGCCGAATATTTATACTGCTCAATCAGCAGCGCGACTTTTTCCATCCCGTCATCCGTATACACAAAAACTTTATGCGGATGACATGTGCCGATCACGCGGTTTTCAGCCGGTTCATTGATAAAACGCCGGATCGTGGTTGTCCCGACATAACGGCCCTTGTCATCCGTGATATAAATTGTGTTAAAACTTCCCGGATAATCCACGGCGCCTTTGAGCTTGTTCATGGCATCCGCCACGGTCGCGTTAACGCCCAGGGATAAAAATTCCGTCGCCATTAACCCTCCGGCTGAATCCTTGCGGAATCCAAGCAGCGTCCGCAGGCGCTTGGAGGCCTGTGATTCCATCTGCCGCATCAGCTGCTGGACACGTTCACGCGGGATCGTCATCAAAAAATCCGCGGCTTCGTCGGAGGGAATATTGGAAATGATCTGCACCAGCTCACGGTCTTCCAGAAGCCCGACAAGCCCGGCCTTGTCGTCGGGCGCCATATCCGCAAAAACCTTAAGCTGAACATCATACGAAAGAGAACGAAAAACAGACAACTGTTCGAATATATCCAGGTCGCGCATGATATCTGCCAGAAGGACCGGCGGGATCTTGGCGATCTTGGCGCGCGCCACATCCAGTTTAAGCACATTCTTCTGATTGCCCAGCGTCAACACCTGGGAATTCTTCCAGGAAACAAGTTCTTCTGCCTTCAAATAATCTGCCGCAGGATGAAACAGCCGGATCACGGCATCCACCCACGGTTCCAGGTCCAGCCGGCGCACCAGCGCCCTCAGCCCGACATCAACATGCGCGATGTGATACTGCTGATCCACCTTCAGCATATGCACATCATTAACCCGCACAACCTTTTTGTTCTCGACATCTACCACCTGCTGGTCAAGCACATCCCGCCGCAAGGCAAAATCACTGGCAATCTTGGCCGCCTGAAACATGACCGACGACGCAGGGATTTTTAGAAATATTTTGCCCTCGACACGAAGCACATCTACCAGAAAAATCTCGGCATAAAGGCGGGGAAACCACCCGGAACACACAATGATGCTTTTGGCGCGGGGATAAATATCATTATTGAGCGACATGGAAAAATCGTAAAATTTTCCCACAGCCCGGCCGTCCCGGTCTACCACCGGCTTTCCCAGCAATTCAAAAAGATAAACAAAGAATTGTTCGCCCATGACGCAATACCTTTATCCTTTTCGAACCTTGAAAAACAAAAAACTACCGGCACACCGTGACGCCAATCCTGCCGCATACACCGCGGACATCACACGCGGAACATCTGGGCGATACAGGACGGCAGACATTCTGTCCCCACAAAACCATCATCCAATTGATATCTTTCCAGCATGAACCCGGCAACTTCTGTCGCAGGACTTGCTCTGTTTCATCCGGGGTGCGCGTGGCGACATATCCCAGGCGATTGGTAATCCGGTGCACATGCGTATCAACACAAATCCCCGGCTTTCCAAACCCCTCGACAAGCACAAGATTCGCGGTTTTACGCCCGACCCCTTTGAGGCTCAACAGCCCCTCCAGCGTATCCGGGACATTCCCGTCCAGTCTTTCATATATGACCCTGCTGATATCCAGGATACAGCGGGCTTTGTTGCGATAAAATCCGACGGGATAAATGAGCTTCTCCACCTCTTTATATGATAACTTTAACATATCCTCCGGCGTCTCTGCAAGGGCAAATAAACGCTCCGCCGCGGGCAGTGTGGTTTCATCTTTTGTCCTTAAGCTGAGCAGGCACGAAACAAGGACAAGATAGGGACTGCGCCAGCGTTTTCCGACGAGCGTCACCGAAGGGTCCGGCAAAGATTTTACGGCCTGCCGCAACACAGCAAGGACACCCGTCATCACAGCATTTGTCAATGTTTCTGCTCCGCGAAATATTTCCGTAAATAAATCATAAGGATAGACACCGCCGCCGGCGTCATGCCTGAAATGCGGTTGGCCTGCCCGAGTGTTTCCGGCTTAAAACGCCGCAATTTTTCGCGCGCCTCATACGACAAACTGCCGATCGCCCCGAAATCAAACCCCGCCGGAATACGGATATTTTCCAGATGCCGGAATTTCTCGACTTCCTTTTGCTGCTGAAGGATAAACCCTTCATACTTGATATCATACTCAACCCGCGCCAGCACATCCTTCGGCACAGATGCCAGCTCCCCGTCAAAAGGCGTAATCTGCGCACAGGTAACTCCCGGACGTTTCAAAAGGTCATACAACGGCATTTTCTGCCCCAGGGGAATAAGCCCGAGCCCTTCGAGCACAGGATTTATCTCTAAAGGGGCAGCCGATATATCCCGCAGGCGCCGTGTCAGATAACGGACGCGGGCATATTTATCATCCACCGCACGGCATACTTCATCAGAAACAAGCCCGAATTTCCGGCCGTAATGCACTAACCGCTCGTCAGTATTATCTTCACGCACCATCAGGCGGTATTCCACGCGCGAGGTGAACATGCGGTAAGGCTCATCCGTCCCGCGGGTGATAAGGTCATCGATCAGGACCCCGGTATACGCTTCATCCCGGCGCAAAATAAAAGGCGCTTCCTGCCGGACACTCAGCGCCGCATTGATCCCGGCGATCATGCCCTGCGCTGCCGCTTCTTCATAACCTGTGGTACCGTTGACCTGGCCGGCAAAAAACAGCCCGGAGATGCTCTTGCTCTCGAGAGAAGGCTTTAATTCCTCAGCATAAATAACCGCATGTTCTATGGAATACCCGTAACACAAAAACTCCGCCCGCTCCAGCCCCGGGATCGTACGCACAAAAGCTTCCTGCACGGTTTCAGGAAGCCCCGTTGATATGCCGTTGGGATAAACCACAGGCGTATCAAGTCCGTCAGGCTCAAGAAAAACAGGATGGGATGCCTTGTCCGCGAATTTCTTCAGTTTATCTTCAATGGAAGGGCAGTAACGCACGCCTGTCGCGGCAATCTGACCCGAATACATCGGAGAAAGATGAAAATTATCACGGATGATCTGATGGGTGATTTCCTGCGTATGCGTGAACCAGCAAGGCAACAGCCTGTCGCGGGAAGGGATATCCCTTGTCCTTGCTGAAAACGGAACAATAACATCGTCTGAATGCTGCGTTTGAAGATGGGAATAATCAATGGTCCTGCCGTCAAGCCGCGGCGGTGTTCCTGTTTTGAACGAACGCAGGACAAACCCCAGCGACTCCAGATTCCGGGCCAGGTCAAGCGCTGCCGGATCTCCGATCCTGCCGCCCGATGTGATTTTAGGCCCCAGATGCATCCGCCCGTCAAGGAAAGTCCCGGCTGTCACAATCACCGCCGGCGCATCAAAGGCGCTGCCATCCTTCAGGCGCAATCCCGTCACACGCCCCTGCCCAACAAGGATCTCAACCGCTTCTCCCGCGTAAAATGTCAGGCCCGGCTGATAACGGACCACTTCCTGCATATACGCCCGGTAACGCATGCGGTCTGACTGCACCCGCGAAGAACGAACGGCCGGCCCCTTGGACATATTCAACTGACGGAACTGGACAGCGGTCGCGTCCGCCGCACGCCCCATCTCTCCGCCCAGGATATCAACTTCGCGCACCAGTTGGCCTTTACCAACACCGCCAATAGCCGGATTGCAGCTCATGTGTCCTATTGTTGTAATAGAATAATTAACCATCAAGGTGGGCACACCCATCCGGGCAGATGCCAAAGCCGCTTCCACCCCTGCATGCCCTGCTCCGATGACGATACAACCAAAGGAACGCTTCATATCATGCCTGACGATCTTTATACGGAAGGAATTTACGATGTCTTTGCTCAAAACCTTTTTAAGGCGGGCAACAAACTTCTTTCTACCACCTGCACGATACAATTACTGCAACTACTTAACAATATCACCAATAGCCAAAGCCGTGCTCTTCTGCTTGATATCGGCCGCAGAAATATCCTGTCGGACCTGGATAATCTCGATTGTCCCGACCTGCACCCCGCGATGGAAAACATTGAACGCATCCCCGACCTTAATTCCGGTTTTTTCACCCTGGTCAATGATAACAAAGTTATTATCTTCATTCAGGCTCACAATAGTTCCCTGAATTTTATTGGAAGGAACCATCACAACCTTGGCGGGTGCTGCTTTAACCGCTGCCTTAACCCCTGCTTTAGCCGGAGCTTTAACCGGCGCTTTAGCGGCAGCTATTTTTTCAGTCGAAACGGGCTTTTCCTGGACAGGCTCTTCCTTGTTCACAACAATCGGCGCCAGCTCGACATCTCCGGTTGGCTTGGCCGCTTTCCCGTCAAAACGCTTGTCGATATCTTTCTTAATCTGCCAAATTTCGTCAATCCTGCCCTGGATGATATTTTCCGTCTCAACGAGTTTCTTTTCGATCGCATTTTTCTCGTCTGAAAGACTGGCAATGCTTTTTTCCAGCGCAATCTTGGTTGTTGTCAATTGCTTGATATCCAGGCGAAGCTGCTGATTTTCAGTTATCAGCTGTTCCGAGTGATCCGTGGTCATCTTCTGTTCATTGCGGGCACGGGCCAACTCAACCGATAAATTGTCAGCCAGGTCTTCACCATATTTGATTTTACGCACAATTTCATCACGCTCATTCTTAACCCGCCCAAGCTCAAGATCCGCATCGCTATTACTCTTTTTAAGTTCCGCGACCAGTAAATTATTCTTGTTCAGCTCGTCCTTCAATTTCTTCACTTCAAGTTCAAGCGCGGCTTTCTGGCGCACAACACCAGCCCAATACAAATCACTCCCTGCCTGAACAGACAACGATTGATCCGCTCCTTCAGGCAAAGCACCTTCTGCCGCAGGATGATCACGAGAAACAACCTTTTCAACCGTTTTGTCTGTACCTGGGCGATTCTTTAAATCCATCACCTGCTTGATTAGTTCATCTCGCTCACGGCGCAGCCCGGCAATCTTATCATCCCAGGTTGAATTTTCTTTCTTGATTTTAACAATTTCGTCATTCAGCCGGGAAACCTCGCGCTGGGCACTATCAGACTTCTTGACAAGCTCATCCTTCTCGCTATTACGCAGGTCCATTTCTTTCCGCATCTTATCCGATTCAGCCTGCAGCGTTGAAAGCTTTTTCAGCTGCTCCATCGACTTTGTTTCATACTGCGTGATTTGCTCGGAAAGTGTCGCCACCCTGGCTTCCGCCGACTGCTTCTGCACAAAAAGGATATACCCCGCAATCACAGCCAGAGCGACCAGGACGCCAAGGATTAAAATACTTTGTTTTATTTTTATCGACATAATATCTCCAACGCATTCTCATTGCACAAAGGTTATATGAAATGGTAACAAAGGTGGTGGGAAGACTCAAGAGAAAAACAGATTATTTTTTAACGTTGGAGGGATTGTCGGTTTCCGACGATGAAAGCACACTTTTGAAAACAATTTTTACTCAAAACGGATATTATCAAGATAAAACGTGCAATGGTGCGGATTGGCATCAACATTCGTCACCCAGGCAAAACCGCCGCTGATATACGAAAGATCTTTACCGCGCAAATCTATAATATATTCTTTCCATTCTTTAGTCAAAATAACCGGCCCAATAACGGCCGTATCACTGTCCGGATACATCTGGCTGCCGCCCAACCCTCCAATACGAAACTCCTCAATACGCTCGCCACCCATTTCTCCCTTAGCCCAAAAAACAAGCTTGGACGCACCTGTCAGATTGTAACCACCTTTTCTGGTCCCCCAGTTATCCGGCGGATTTTGCCAGTACATACCGGCCCATTTCCGGCCTTCTTTGGAACACGCCACATCATAAACAACCCGGGCACACGTTTTTCCTTCTTTAACATCATGCTGCCAGGCATCATCAAGGCTTAAACAATCCCCTGTCGGCATATATCCGGAAGGGGTATATTTATTCCTGGAAATTTTATCCTGATAAACAACAAACGGCTCAAATGTGGCAATCGGAGCCTGCGGCTTGACAGAAGCTGAAAATGACGTACCCCCCGCTTCTGCAGGCGTCTTTTTTCCGGCCGCCGTGCCGGGCGTGTTGGAACACGCCACAGCACTCACGGCCAGGAAAAAAAGACTGATCCCGTAAAAAAGATACGGCATCATTACTTTTTGACTTCCGCACCAAGTTCAACCAGCTTCTGCTCCGCTGCTTCCGCAGGCTTCCAGAACCAGCCGTTAGGATCCCAGCACTGTGCGAAACCAAAATCACTGACAATCTTCTGAAAAGCCGCAATCGCGTCTTCTTTTTTTCCAGCCTGACGGTTGGCTTCACCCAAAATAAAATACCCTGTGCCCACATCATTTAAAGCCCAGAAAGAATGAATCTTTTCAGGAGATTCCCATGCATATTCCTTCATGGAAAGTTGCATTTCTTTTGCTTTAGCTTCATAAACAGAAACAAGTTTGGCATGATACGCCATGACCAACGTCAGGTCTTTCTTGGCCAATGAATCCCACAAACGATTCACTAACGTCGCAGAAGACATGTTGCCGAAATCAAGGTCAAGGCCTTTTTCCATCATGGAAATCTTGTCCTTGGCCGCATCTGCAGGCTTCCAGAAAGCCTTGTTTGCCGGATCATATGTCTGGCCAAAAGAAAATTCCTTGATAATCCGCTCAAACGCCGCCTTGGACTTATCAAGCTGTTTGGCCTGACGATACGCTTCACCCTGAATATAAAGGCATGTCGCCACATCATTAAGGGCCCAGAAAGAAAATATTTTCTGCGGTTCACCTGAAGGATACTGCTTCAAATCTGCCTGCATTTTAACGGCATTCGCCTCATAAAGTTCCAGGCATTTATTAGTATAAGCAAGGACTTCATCAAGGTTCTTGCTGGCAAGAGCCTGCCAGCTCTTGGCCGCAAGCGTTTCAGACTTGAAATCTCCAAAACTGTAACCAGCCGGCGCAGCAGACTGCGCGTTGGCGAACTGGATGCCTGCTGCGGCAAAAACCAGTGCGCACATCATCATGACCTTCTTCATTTTACTACCTCCTGTTGGTTTTAAGCCTACTCCCGCCAATTGACTGGATATAGGCAAAGGACTTATTGTTTACTTATGGCGTGCCTTTAAGTATGCCATAATTTTCATTCCCGTGCCATCATCTTATTTTTTACCGGCCCACATTTCACGGTATTTATAAAACGCCTTCCGTGGCTGGCGCAATAAAGGACTCACGCCGCCATTACCCTGCCCGACCAGGCCGAACCACTCTTCAAAATAATACCCCCCCGCAAAAGGCCCTATCACATCCGCCTTGGTATCATGACGGCGCGGCTCATAATTTTTCCACCACTCATCAAGCCATTCAAACGCAATGCCGCCAACCGCGTTGCCTTCACCTTCAGCAAAACCCGCAGAATTGGCCATAATATCCATCCAGCTGCCCTGATGGTACATCGCCTGCTGTTCTTCCGCCTCGTCAGGATCTGATATCTTCGAATAGCCCGGCGCACCGTATTCCGTAATGAACGCCGGTCTGTCCACCGTCTCACGCACCTCATCCCAGAAAGAACCAAAACCATAATCGCCGCGGTACACATTCGCGCCGTACGCATCCACCTGCGGCGCAAATTCAGCCATCTTATCAAGGAAAAGCGTATCTCCGTTACACACCGCCACCGGGCGGGACGGGTCAATTTCCTTGATCCGTCTGGCAACAGCATTTAAAAATTTAAAATAAGCTTCAGGCTTCTTGTCGGCATTGGAAGCAACCCCGTAATTATTCTCATTGCCCAGCAGCCACATCAGGATAAAAGGCTCATCTTTGTACGCCCTGACCATCGCTTCAACGCTTCTCATCATGCTGGCCAAATGCCAGGTGTTTTCATAATCAGTCCCGCTCTTCCAGTCAGCACCAGAACCAAGGGCATATTTCCCGACGAAATCCCCCATCACCACCATGATCCCGTATTTTTCATACATTTCCCGCAAAAGGCTGATATTGATTTTATTATTATTGTGATAAATGCGCACCGCATTAACGCCCATATCTTTCATCAATTGAAAATCTCCGACCGGCATTTCATCAGCATCCTGCGCATTATTGCCATTTTTGTCTACCCAGGCCCAATGCATGCTGTCGTCTTTCTGATACATCCAGTTTTCCAGTGTCCCGTTATCCGGGCTTTGCCCAATCTTCGTCGGAGCATACGTGATACCCTTGATCATATACGGTTTGCCGTTAACCAGCATCCGCCAGTGCCCGTTAGCGTACTGAACAAAGCTTGTCCTTTTCCCGCCCAGCGTCCGTTTAACTTTGCCCAAAGCCACTTTTTTTACAGGTGCCGGCCCCCGGCACTGGCTTACAATACCCGGATCAACCTCAAACACATCATTGGTTGTATCGTTATCCGATCCGTTAATCACCCGGATCTTTCCTCCGGTATAGCATAACCCTGCCTCCGGATGCTGGCGGATAATATTACGGATCTTGGCAATAGCCGCCTGTGCCGGATACCACGGGGTATGCCAGTAGGTAAAACCGGAACAGCGCGGGAACTGCACCACCAGCGCATGATACGCTTTAACCGCTTCAGGATACATTTTTGCTTTCTCAAAAATAAGGGCCGTAAAAAACAGCTTCATGCCGGGATCTTCTCCCGCGACCGCCCATTTATAGAATGCGGCCTCAAGGTCGCGGGTATTCACATGATCCCAATGCGTCCCGTTCAAACGGCCTTCCCTGAAAATTTTCCTGTACTGCGGATCTTTAAGAACATCACTTGTGTTCGGATAAACACCTTCTCCTGTAGCCGCGGCGAGAATCGACGGGCGAAACATTTCATATTTATAATTCGTCGTACCGACCCCTGAAAATTTACCATACTTGCGGTAATCGATAACCGCGTCTTTCCCTGGGAATGCCAGCGTCGGCCTTGTTAAAGGAACAACGCGCAGGGCTTCTTCCTGACGCTCTGTTGCCCCGGTCAACTGATCCATAACAATCCGGCTTTTTTCCGCAATCGACCAATAGCCGCCGCGGCTCGCATCCCAGGCTTGCGCAAAAGGAAATTTCTCAATCGCCACCTTGGCAAGCGCCACAGCGTCTTCTGTTTTTCCCTGGGAACGTAAAGATTCCAAAAGGACAAAATAAACCGTACCCAAATCATTCATGACCTGATAATCTTTCACACGGTCACGGGGCGGAAAATCTTTAAGGAAAGAACCAAGGGTCGCCGACTCCTCACCATACTGTGCTTTCCCGGCATCAAAAAGGCGCTGCACCTCCGCATGATCCGCCTTATTGAGCGCATCCCAGGCAAGCCGAACCATTTCATCTGAAGACGGCAAAAGACCGCCCTCTTTTTTAATATCACCAGCCGCCGCAGCATGCTCCTGGGCCAATGTCACCAATGGCGTGCATGCCATAAAAACACAAAAGATGACACGGGTGATCCAAAAACTATTCATACAGCATTCCCTTTCTCAAGATAAAATACTGGATTAACCAACCACGGCTCCGGAAAAAAGATCCTTAATAATATATTTCTGCATAAATAAATAAACAATAATAATCGGAATTGCCGTCATGGTCAACCCTGCCATCAAAACCGGATAATCCACCTGATACGCGCCGTTAAAAACCATCAGCCCCGGCTGAAGCGGCATCAGGCTGTTGTCACTAAAAAGTAACGCCGCTAAAATATATTCATTCCAAACGTTCAGCGCGTTATAAATAACAATAACCGCCAAAGCCGGCGCCGCCAGCGGTAACGCGATATACCACCATATCTGAACAGGGCTGCATCCGTCGATGCGGGCGGCATTCTCAAGATCCGCCGGCATCTTATCAAAAAAAGTTTTCAGCAAAAAAATGCTCAGCGAGAGCCCGACATTGATCATGCACAGGATATAGCCAAGGCGGGTATTCACCAAATGCAATTCATTCATCCGCACAAACAACGGAACAAACGACCCCGGTAAAGGGATCATCATGGCCGCAACGAACACATAGAAAATAGCATTCTTCCCCGGAAACTGCAAGCGGGAAAAAGCAAACGCAGCCAGTGATGATATCAACACAATCCCTGTAACAGCACTGATTGTATAGATCATGCTGTTAATAAAATAAACACCAAAATTCCCTTTGGTCCAGACGACAACATAGTTATGCCAATTCAATTCTACCGGGATCAGCGATTGATCCGCAAAAACAGTGGCATTGGACATGAAAGACACCCGAATCATCCAAAAAATCGGGAAAAGGCAGGAAATCGTAATTATCAAAAGAAAAATATGGGTCAACGTATTTTTTAAAAACCGCTGGATCAAATATTGGTTGACAACCATATCAAGCCTGCTTCATGCGGTTGGAAAATGACTTAAGCGTGAATGAAACCGCCACAAGGATGCTGCCGAAAACAACCGCCTGCGCGCAGGCGTACCCAAACTGGAACCCCGACATGGACGCCAGGATGCGCGTCACCGGAACTTCTGTATGATAAACCAGCCCCTGATTGACCAAAGAAGGGATCAGCACAAAAACCTGCATGGAACCCAGGATCGTCAGGATAACAACCACCATGATCACCGGCATCATCAAAGGGATGGTCACATGCCGGCACGTATTCCAGCTCCCCGCCCCGTCAACCCTGGCGGCCTCATAAAGCTGACGGTCAATGGTCTGCAGCCCAGCCAACAGGATAATAAACCCCCAGCCGAAACCTTTCCAGGAATGGACAACCGCAATGCACGTCAACACGGTTTTGGGATCAGAAAGCCAATTGTGCACCAGCTGGGGGAATCCCGTGTGCATCAGAAAATTATTAAACAAGCCCAGTTGCTGGCCGTTATGCGTGCCTGAATTAAGGATCCAATTCCACAGGATACCCACGACAACTTCCGAAAGGACTGGCGGGATAAAAAATACCAGGCGGTAAAAGCGCTTCATACGGATCTCGCGGTCGCACGCCAGGGCAAGAGAAAAAGCAAGAACATTCTGCAGGGTAAGTGCTATCAAAGTGATATACCCCGCATGCCCCATCGACATCCACCACACCTTGTCAGCAAAAAGTTCCTGAAAATTTCGAAACCCGATAAAAATCTTGGGGCCTATGCCCTGCCATTGATGCAGGGATAAACTGAACAAATCAAAAAAAGGATAAATATAAAAAATTGAGAAAATAACAACCGCAGGAATAATAAAAAGACAATTCCTGAGCGCATCAAAAGATTTTATATTCAAGCGTCGGATCTGGGCCTTAAGAAACATGTATTATCCTGTACTCCCGGAAAACCCCCGTCTAGGGCCGCACGGCCTTTCCCATCTGGCGTTTTTTGACAGACTGAACTTCCCGCGCCACCTGAGCGGGCGTCTTGTCACCGATGATGATCGCCTGAATACCCTTATCAAAAGCTTCAATCACCAGCGGATCCTCATTCAGCAGCCAGATAC
>JBAXBM010000007.1:0-23682 GCA_037141995.1 Candidatus Omnitrophota bacterium | reverse complement strand
CTGGAGTGATCTTGGCGTTATGGCGGCACGCGGCATTAATTGGGATAGTTTTTCGATAATGACGAATATAGGTATAAATTGGAATGATTTACAATCGTTAACGACAACGGGAGTAAATTGGAGTAATTTCAGTACGATGACTAATGATAGTATTAATTGGGCCGCGTTGGGTGTGATGACCAGAAGCGCAATTAATTGGAATGATTTAAGCTTGATGACCGGATCTGCGGTTAATTGGTCTGACCTTAATGCCATGACTAATAGCGGAATGAATTGGGTGAATTTCGGGGAAATGACTTCGGCTGCTGTAAACTGGGAAGAATTCGGAGTCATGTCCGCGGCGGGTATTAATTGGAGTAACATCAGTTCGATGTCGGCTAATGGAATTAATTGGGCGGATATTGCGACTTTATCTTCAGTCGGAGTAAATTGGGCAGATATTGCTAATTTCTCGGCATCGCATATTAATTGGGCGGATATCCAGTCTATGACAGCTGCCGGTGTTAATTGGCAGGATATCGGTGTGATGAGTGCTACCGGTGTTAATTGGCAGGAATTCTCAGCCATTAGCGCGGCGCTTGTCAATTGGCAGAATATCGGGGAGATGAGTGCGGCTGGAGTCAATTGGTTGAATATCGGAGACCTTTCTGGCGCGGGCATCAACTGGGATGAGATCAATAATCTTTCGCGCCAGGGGTTGAATTGGAATGACATCGGGGTTATGACGGCTAGCGGCATTAACTGGTACAGCATTTCTGCCATGACGACGAGCGGGATTAATTGGGATAATATCATGGATATGACTACCAGTATGATTAACTGGGCGGATATGTCATATCTTTCAAATGGCGGGATTAATTGGTCGAATATGGGTGCGATGACAACCGCGGGCGTTAATTGGACAGACCTGCAGGTCCTTTCACGCACGGCGGTAAACTGGGCCAGCATGCAGATGATGACGAATGCCGGGGTTAACTGGAATGATTTGGCGGTGATGGCGGCTCAAGGTGTTAACTGGATGGATATTGGTGTTATATCAGAGACGGGCGTTAATTGGTCAGATATCGGTGCTATGTCAGGGGCCGGTGTTAACTGGTCGGATATTGGCAAAATGTCAGTAACGGGGGTAAATTGGTCTGACATAAGTGTGTTATCATCAACGGGAGTAAATTGGTCCGACATTAGTATTATGGCATCAACCGGTGTTAATTGGGCGGACATGCAATTCATGACAAACGCGGGCGTCAATTGGGCCAGCATCCAGTTAATGACGGAAACAGCCGTGAATTGGAATGATCTTCGCAATATGAGTGTCGCAGGCATAAACTGGTCTGATCTTGGCCTCATGACAAATCAGGGTATGAACTGGAACAATATGGATCAGATGTTGTCAACTGGAATTAACTGGGCGGGCATGCGTGATATGTCCGTCGCGGGTGTGAACTGGAGTGTTATTGCTGATCTTTCGTCCGCAGGCGTAAATTGGGATAGTTTCCAATATATGAGCCATGTTAATTGGGAAAATTTGACGGCCATGACCAATTCAGGTGTGAACTGGGCTGACATTACGACGATGACTACGCAAGGGATCAACTGGCTTAATATGGCGACTTTGTCTGAAGCTGGTGTGAACTGGACGAAGCTGGATAATATGACATCTTCAGGGGTTAATTGGAATGATATTGCCCTGCTTTCTAACGCCGGCGTAAACTGGGATAGTTTCAAGTTTATGAGCAATGTGAATTGGGACAATTTGACAGCTATGACAACATCAGGGATGAATTGGGCGGATTTGATGATGTTAACCACATCGGGAGTAAATTGGAACAGTATCAGTTCCATGACCAATGGCGGGATTAATTGGGACGGGCTTGGGGTGCTTGCCAGCAGCGTGGTTAACTGGGAAAATCTTGGTGTTATGTCAGGAGCAGGGTTGAATTGGGCTGATCTCAATGTGATGACGACTATGGGTGTCAATTGGGCCAATTTGAGTCAGATGACTGTTTCGGCTGTGAATTGGAATGAATTCGGGGCAATGTCGGCCGCGGGTATCAACTGGTTTAATATCAGCGCGATGTCGATGAATGCCGTGAATTGGAGTGACATTGCTCACATGAGTTCTGCCGGTATAAATTGGTTCGAGATTTCAAGGCTTTCAGAATCGCATGTGAACTGGTCAGATCTTCAGTCGATGACACAGGCGGGCATTAACTGGTATGAAATGGATATGATGACCCAAAGTAATGTTAATTGGCAGGGGATCTCGGTATTCAGTAATGCCGTGGTTAATTGGCAGGGGCTGGGATTAATGAGTAATGGCGGAATTAACTGGACTAATATCGGAGATATGTCAACGGTTGGTATTAATTGGGGTGAAATTGATAATCTTTCCCGTCAGGGCCTTAACTGGGATGAGATTGCGGTTATGACTGGAAGCGGGATCAATTGGTATAGTATCGCATCGATGACGAACGGCGGGATCAATTGGTCTAATATTGCTGAAATGGCGGCTAAAGGTATTAATTGGGATGACCTGACGGTGATGACAACTAAAGCCGTTAATTGGGCTGATGTGTCCTATATGACAGGTACGGGTATTAATTGGGATGGCATGGCCACATCGACGACGAGCAACGTGAACTGGTCAGATATGGCACGGATGACACATCAGAATATTGATTGGAATGAGATGAGTTATTTCTCAAAGAATGCCCGTACGCTTATCAGCAATATGGATGCGATTTATACCCGCATCGGATCGGCAACGGATTCCAGTTCCACCAACTCATTGTTCGGCAGGCTTCAAAAAGTGCTGGATGCTATCGGCATGAATGATTTGACAACTATTTTTGCGACATTGGGCAAGAAAACTGATACTGAAAAAGAAGGCACCATTTTCGGTGATATCAATAATATTCAGGCGGCTATTGGAACAACGTCAAGCTCTTCTACTGTTTTCTCTCAGATGGATACAATTCAGGGTTTTGCTAAAAAAGGTAAAGACAGCGCGGATGCGGCTTTGGGTGTGGCCAAGAGTATCAGAGAAGACCTGGGTGTCAACGGTGAAACTCCCGGTGCTTATGATAAACTGAAGACGTTGGAAGGCTTTATTAAAGATATTCAGACAACGGCGAAGACCATTGGCAATAAAGAAGAGGCGACCGGTGGCCTTGCCCAGGAAATGATATCGATGGTGAAGAATTTAATCGGGGAGAAGGCGGCTCAGGCGGGTATTGCCAGCAGTGGCCTGACAGTGGACGATTTATCGGCCAAAAATGCGACGGATATGGAAAAAGTGGATGAAAAACTTGAAGAGATCAATTCTAAGATCCTTGCTTTACGCGAAGCGATGAAGCTGGACGAGGTTGTGGTGAAGACCTGGTTTGAAAGCGAGGAGTAATCAATGGAGATCCTGACAGGGATTTTCAGAAAAGGGGGCCGCGTATTAGCTGCCGCCTTTTTTTTATTTGTTCTTTTTTCTTCATTGTCTTACGCGGATATTTTTATTAATGTTCTTGCGGTTAACGGATCGGATCAGCCTCAAACAAAGACCATTGAATTTAGTCTCCCGGGTGAATTGAAACCGGATGATATCATTGATAATGCCGGATTAAAGCTGGATTATGATTTTAAGGATGCGGGTTATTTTTTACATAGTGATGTTTTGCTCGGGGCCAAAGAAACAAGGACATTCCGTGTCCGTGTCAGAGACGTATGGGTTGTGAAGGATGCCGATATCGCGCTCTTGCGCGAAGACATCGAACGTTCGTTTAAAGAAATGGGCAATGAGCGCGGTCCGGCCAATGCCGAGAAACTCCGGCAAAAACTTCTCAAGCAGGTTGAAAGTATTGTTGAAAAACAGGATCAGTCTAACGGGAGTATTGACTCCCGTATTGACGGCTACCGTAATAATGTCCAGGCAATTGCCGCTGTCAGGGCTCAGGCCAAGCTCATTGATTATTGGAGTACGGATGCTTCTACCGATAAGCCGTTGAAAAGCATTAATTTTTTTGTGCAGGTTGAAAACCCCGGAGATAAAACAAAAAAAGTCAAACAGCAGCATTATCTTCCTGTTGAAGTGAAGCCGGAGTATGTTATAGACCGGCAGGAGTTTGAAATTCGCTTTGACCAAAAGAAAGGGCAGTATTTTTTATTTAAAGAAGATGATTTCGCTCCGGGCGAAAAACGCAAGGTGCCAGTGGTTATACAGGATGTTTGGTTTATTCCTGATAATGAGACGGTATATATCCGGGACCATGCGCAATATGCCATGGGGGAGCTTCAAAAATCAAAATATGTTAATACGGCAAAAGTACTTTTTAATGATATTATAAATAATCTTGATTTGATCGAGGCATTGCAGAAAATGCAGCAACCGAATATTGAACAGCATATCGGTGCTTATCGTCTTAATGCCACCCGGTTTGAGACGGCGAAAAAAGACCTTGATGCCCTTGAGAAGCTTTTATCCAGGTTCCGTGCTGACAGGGAAAAAAGTAAAATTAAGAACATCATGCAGAAGATTCAAACGCTCAAATCTCTGGCAAAGGTTTCAGATGCCATGTTTGACAAAAAGCCGACGGTTAATGCGGCGTGGAAGCTTATTAGCAGCGTGATGCTGTTTCTCGCTTTCTTTACGATCATTTATTTTGTGGTGTGGCTGCTGCGTTCTTCCAAAGAGAAGAAACAGGAAGACATCAAGTATGGTCAAAAGAAAGGTTCTTCGTAAAGGTAATGGTCAGACGGGAATATTATGAGCATTAAATTACAGTATACAGAGATCGGTGTTGTTAAGGCCATCAGAGGCTGCATTGTTATTGTGACAGGTCTTTCCAATTGCATTAACGGGCAGCTTATTCATTTCGGTTATGGCACGCTGGGGATGGTCGTAGGCTTTACACAGGATGAAGCCCAGGTGTTAATCCTTAAAGAATCTTCGAAGATCCGAACCGGAGATGAGGCCATGGCGTCGATTGAGCCTCTAATGACGCCGGCCGGTAAAAACTTTGTCGGCCGTATTGTTAATCCGCTGGGAGAACCGCTGGATGGCCTTGGCCCCATTGCGGCGGATGTGATGGTCCCGATATTCCCGGAATCTCCGCCGATCCTTGACCGTCAGCCGTTGAACAAAACCCTTGAGACAGGCATCAAGGTTCTGGATGCCATGATTCCCATCGGCCGGGGCCAGCGGGAGCTTATTCTCGGCGATAAAATGACCGGCAAGACAACGTTCGTGACGGATACGATTGTTAACCAGAAGGGCAACGGGGTTATTTGTATTTACTGTTCTATCGGTAAAGCACGCGCTTCTATGGCTAAGGTTGTCCAGCTTTTTAAAGATCGCGGCTGTTTTGATTACAGCATCATTGTTTCCGCTGCCGCATCTTCAACACCCGGCCAACAGTATCTTTCTCCCTATGTGGCGTGTTCGCTGGGCGAATATTTTATGCAGCGCGGCATTGACGTGTTCATTGGGTTTGATGATTTTACCAAGCACGCCTGGTGTTACCGCGAAATTTCTCTTTTGCTGGGCCGTCCGCCGGGCCGCGACTCCTATCCGGGGGATATTTTTTATCTGCATTCCAAGATGATTGAACGTTCCTGTTATCTGAGCAAGGAAAAGGGCGGAGGATCGATGACCTTTTTTCCGATTGTTGAGATCCTTGAGGGAGATTTGACAGCGTTTGTTCCTTCCAATCTGGTTTCCATGACAGATGGTCAAATTTATTTAAGTTCACAGCTTTTTGGTGAAGGCCAGAAACCGGCTCTTGATATGGGGCTTTCTGTGTCGCGGGTTGGATCAAAGGTCCAGTGGTCAGCGATCAAATCGCTTTCCGGTCCTCTGCGCCTTGAATTCCTGCAGTACCGTGAATTGCTGAGGCTTTCAAAACTGAAGACTTCCGGGCAATCTGATGATATGCGGCAAAAGCTTAAACGCGGGGCGATGCTTACGGCCATTCTCAGGCAGGATAAAGATTCACCGGTGTGCCAGGAAATGCAGGTGCTGATTTTTTATGCGTTTAATAAGCAGCATTTGAATGAACTTTCCATTGACCAGGTGAATACATTTCAGGAAACATGCCTTGAATATGTGCGAAAGAATAAGCCTGAATTCATGCCGTTGATGCGGGAACGACGGAAGCTTGATCCTGATATCGAAAAAATGCTTGATGAGATTATCCGTCCTCTTGTAGCGGATATCCTTGAACGGACAACGGTAAAAGCTGGCGGTGGTTAGCGTGGGAAGCAGCACGAAACAGCAATATTCCGGGGTTTTTCGATGTGTGATCTTGAGTGCCCGGCAGCTGATTTTTGAAGGTGAAGTGACCAGTGTTTTTATTTCTGGAGATAAAGGGGAATATGAACTTTTGGCGTATCATTATCCTTTGATCGGGATTGTGGAAGGTGATGTTGTCATTGATTGGGAAAAGCGGCTGCTGGTCAAAGGCGGGGTTGTCAGGTTTTTTGCGAACGAATGCACGATCATGATTGAAGAAAGGTCGGACGAGTCATCCTGATACTGATATTTTTTATCAGAAGCCAAGGGCGACAGCTCGAAAGGTAAGTTATGCTGGCAGAAACATTCATTATTTTGATGGTCATGTTCATCGCGGTGCTCGGGCCCTCGGTGGTTATTTCGATGCTGGGATATGCGGTCATCATGGCGCTTAGCCGAAATCCTTCTGCGGCGTCAAAAATTTTTATGGGCATGGCGATCATGCTTGTATTTGTCGAAGCCATTTCAATCATTTCGATTTTAGTTATTTTCCAGCTTTTCTCGGCGAAATAGGGCGTGTTGCTGCCGGAGGTTATGTGATATGGGTGAACATTTCATTTACTGGAACGAAGGGTTTAAGTTTATCGGTGCCTTCGCGGTTATTGTGGGTTTGCCTTGCATCGCGGTAGCCGTGCTCGGTACCCGGATGATTAATCATATCGGACGTTATCCGACGAGAAGCGCGCGTATGCAGCTGCATGTGTGCCTCCAGTTGTTGCCTGTGCAGGTCTTATCGTTTTTTCTTTTGTGGGTATTCTTTCGTGTTTTATCGAATTAAACCCGGGTTATTTGTTGAAAAGAGCGGGTAAAAAAGGAGTTTTGACATGAATGTTCAATTGATGGTGGGTTTTGTCATGAGCCAGGTTGTTGTTTTTGGCGCGATCCTTGGGCTTCTTTATTATTTTTATGTGTCCCAGACCGATGGCGCCAAGAAGCGGTTGGAACGGGATGCGGAGGCCGCCCGCGTTCGGGAAGTTGAGCTTAATCGGAAAATCTCTGCTGCGGATGATGAGTTAGTATCCCGCCGGAAAGAGCTTGACAAAATTGAGCTGAAAATGAAGACCGAACTTGAGGCTGAAGCGACAAAGCACAAGGAAGAGTTGGTCCAGAAAGCGCGCGCTGAAGCAGAAGAAATTATCACCAGGGCCCAGAATTCCGCCGCAGGTATCCGTCGTGATATCGAAAAGCAGATGGAACTGAAAATCATTGATCATTCGGTCAATATTCTTAATGGCGTTCTTGCCCGCGGTGCCAGGGTTTCGCTTGAAAAAGATCTTGTCGAGGAGTTTATTGAACAGCTGAAAGCCGTGGATATGTCAAAGATCAGCCTTGACATCAAAGAGGCGGATGTTATTACATCAGCTGATCTTGGCCCTTCGGAGTTAAAGCGGATTACTGATATTATTAAGAATAAGAGCGGCCGGGACATCATCCTGCACGCCAAGATTGACGGGTCGCAGGTGGTGGCGGGGATGGTGATCCATTTCGGAAGCTTGCAGCTGGACGGCAGTTTTAAGGCGGCGGTGAGGGATGCCGCCGTGGCGTTGAAAGCTGAGGTTGAAAAGGCTTCCCGCAAACAATAATGGATGTTTTTGATGGGGCGTTGAGAGGCTGTTATGGGCAAGGCCAATAAGGTTAAAGCTGAATTTATTGAAGTTCGGGATCTTGTTGAACTTGTTCAGGTTCTGAAAGATATCGCAGACATGAAGTTCCATGACCTCTTCGCGAAAAGAGGCGGGTTTCAGCGTTTTGGTGAGTCATTCGCTGACTTTTTTCGCCTTCTTGAGGGAGTTGATGTTTCGCATCCATTGGTTTCTAACAAATTGCCTGCTGTTTGCATTGTTGTTGTGACGACCGAGGAAGGTTTTATTGGAGATCTTAATAACAAAGTCGTGACGCGGGCGATGGCGCTCCGTGAGGAATATCCGGGCTCAAAATTTGTAACGGTGGGGCGTAAAGGGGTTGCGAAGCTTGATTCTTTGGGGGTAACGAGCGAAAAAGTTTTTGAAGATATTGCCGAAAAAGGCATGTATGACACGTCTGTCTTCCTGAAAGACTATCTGGTAGACCAGGTATTAAATGGGCATTACGGCAAGGTTCTTGTTGTTTATCCATGGCCCCGGGATCTGCAGACTGTGAGGGCGCGTGTGGTGAAATTATTGCCCACTGATTTTATTTTTCAGAAGCAAGTACAAACAGTAGAGGTTGTTGAAAATGTTATCCAGGAATCAGATCCCCTTGAAGTGATCGGATATCTGGCGGGGCTCTGGACGTCTTCTAAAATCTACGAAATCATGCTTGATACCAGCATCTCATCCGTGGCGGCGCAGTCCCAGCAGTTGGACACGAGTTTGATCAATGTAAAAAAAGATGCGGGGAATGTGAAACTTAAATGGCGCAAAGCCCGCAAGAATGATATTGATAAGAGTTTGCGCGAGACTTTTTCGTCAAGGCTAATGACCCGGAAGTGATCCGGGGGATAACGGAAAGAAGGCTTTTATGGAAAACACGGCATTATCAGCGCCAACATCTACCAGGCCTGAGCCTGGGCGAGTGCCTTCGGGGCGTATTTCATCGGTTCAGGGGCCGGTAGTTGATGTGACGTTTTATGAGGGGGTGAGTGCTCCGGCTGTCTATGATTGCATTGAAACATGGACATATGATGAGAAAAAAGTTGTTTTACAGTGCGCGGAGCATTTGGGGCGGGGCGTTGTCCGTTGCATCGCGCTTCAGGAAACATTGAATCTTCAGCAGAGTGCGCCCTGTTATTGTACCTATCAGCCGATTGCGATTCCGATTGGCGACGGATGTTTCGGACGCGTGATGGATACCAGCGGACGCCCGCTGGATAATAAGGGCCCTTTTGAGAATTGTCCTCAACGCGTGCCTATCCGTCAGCCCATTCAGGAAGTTACTTTTGACTTGCGCAGCAAAAAACGGGAGATCCCCGAGCTGTTGGAAACAGGCATCAAATATGTGGATCTTTTGTACCCGCTCATCAAGGGCAGCCGTACAGGGGTTATCGGGGGAGCTGGCTGCGGCAAGACGGTCATTATTCTTGAACTCATTAATAACATTGTCAAGGCGCATGGCGGTGCGTGTGTTTTTACGGGAATCGGCGAGCGTATCCGTGAGGGGAATGAACTGTATTATGAGCTTCATGAGAGCGGGCTTTTGCACAAGGTTATGCTCGCATTCGGGCAGATGGATCAGCCGCCCGGGACGCGCGCGGAGGTTGTTAATACTGGATTGACAATGGCGGAATACCTTGTGGCCAAGAATAAGGATGTGCTTTTGTTCATGGATAATCTTTATCGTTTTGTTCAGGGCGGGCAGGAAGTTTCGACCATTCTCGGGCGAGTGCCCGCGGAAACGGGGTATCAGCCCACCATGGCATCAGAGGTTAATGCGGTTCAGGAACGTATCCGTTCTGTAGACGGCGGCGGTTCGATCACGGCCATGCAGGCGGTCTATGTTCCGGCGGATGACATGACGGATCCTGCGGTTGTTGCGATTTTCTCGACCCTTGATGGTAACATTGTCCTTTCGCGCGACCTTGTCCAGCGCGGTATGTATCCGGCCATTGATCCCCTGCAGAGTTCTTGTGCGAACCTTGATCCTGTTGTTGTCGGTCAGAGGCATTTTCGTCTTTCCCAGGAAGTCATCCAGCACTTTAATAAACATAATGCCCTGAAGCGCATTGTGGCTGTTATCGGCATTGATGAGTTGAGCAAGGCGGATCAGCTTCTTTATAAGCGCGCCGAAAAGCTGTATAATTTTATGACGCAGCCTTTTTCTGTATCTGAAGTTTTTACGGGCAAAAAAGGCGAGTACGTCCATCTTGAGGATAATATTGACGGTTGTGAGCGCATTCTTTCCGGTGATTACGATCAGCTTGAGGCTGCCGATTTTTATATGATCGGTAAGGCCCCGAGGGCTTGAGCATGTTAAAGCCTGTTTTCAACAAGTCTGTCGCCGATGTTCTTTTGAGGAGCGGCTTGCTTGATGAGGACAGCCTGAAACGGGCTGCCGCAGAATCTCAGGAAGGGAACCTGCGCCTTACAGATTATCTTGTTCGCGAGGGCATCCTTAAGCCCAAAGAGATCCTGGAGGCCTTGCGTGAAGGGCTTGCCTGTGAATCTGTTGATCTGAAAAACATTGTGATTGATAAAAGTGTCATTGAACGTGTCCCCGTTAAATTCGCTTCCTATTATCGTTTTATGCCGTTGGCCATCGATGGGCAGAAGTTGACACTGGCGGTTGCGGAGCCCCTGGATATTCATAGTCAGGATGATATCCGCGCGCATTTGGGCCTTGAGCCAAAATGCGTGCTGGCAAGCGCATGGGATGTGGATGAGGTTCTGAAGAAGCATTACGGTTTTGCTTCGGATACGATTGACAGGATACTCACCCGGGATCCGAAGCGTTTCCGCGCGTCAGCCGGTGACAGCGTGGCCATTGAAGACATTGAACGCCAGAGTGAAGATCCGACAGTCACCAAGCTTGTGAATCAGATTATCCTGGAAGCTTATCAGAAGCGCGCGACGGATATTCATATCGAGCCGTACCGCAACAGGGTGCGGTTTCGTTATCGCGTTGACGGGGTCCTGGTCGATGCCAATCTTCCGCCGGAGGCTCGGCATTTCCTGGCGGCGATCCTTTCGCGTATAAAAATCATGGCCGAATTGAGCATCACTGAAAAACGGAAGCCCCTTGACGGGAGCGCCGTTGTGCGCGTGGGGGGGCAGGCGCTTGATTTGAGGGTTTCAACCATTCCCGCCCTTCATGGAGAAAGTATGGTCATCCGCTTGCTGCCGACAACGTCAGAGCTTCTTAATTTGGAGAAACTTGGGTTTAATGCGGATAATGCGCACCGTTTCCGTGATCTTGTCAGGCGTCCGCACGGTGTTGTTTTTGTGACTGGTCCGACGGGGAGCGGCAAGACGACGACCCTGTATGCCTGCCTGAACGAAATCAACACCCCTTCCCGGAAGATTATTACCATTGAGGATCCGGTAGAGTATGAGATGGACGGCATTACGCAGATCCAGGTTAACGCGGATGTAAATTTCAGTTTTGCCGACGGATTGAGGAGCATCTTGCGCCATGACCCTGACATCCTGATGGTGGGGGAAGTACGGGATACGGAAACGGCGAATATTGCCATTCGCACGGCACTGACGGGGCATCTTGTTTTTTCTTCTTTGCATACGAATGATGCGGCCAGTGCTGTCACGCGCCTGGTTGACATGGGGGTTGAGCCGTATCTTGTGGCTTCAAGTGTGCAGGCATTTGTGGCGCAGCGGCTGGTCCGCGTTATTTGCCCTCATTGCCGGGAAAAGGATACTTCAGCGTTGGTAGAAATCCGCCGTGAAATTGCAGAAAGCCTCGATGGAGGTGGTGCTGCGGAAATTTCTATTTTCCGCGGGAATGGCTGTGATGTGTGCAATAACACGGGTTATTACGGGCGCACGGCTATTTATGAAATACTGGAGCTTGATGAGCATGTGCGCGCGGTGATTCTTGAAAAGCCCCGCGCTGAGGAGATCCGCCGCATTGCTTTATCGCGCGGCATGCGTACGTTGCGTCAGGATGGGTGGCGCAATGTGGCGGCAGGCGTTACCACCCCGGCGGAAGTTATGAATGTAACAATGAAAGAGGTCTGATCCCTGTGCCTGTATTTTCATATAAAGCCAAGAAAGATGATGCGGCGACAGTGACAGGGGAGGTCACGGCCCGCGATGCTGATGAAGCGTTGGACATGGTTGTTTCTCAGGGGCTGCTGCCGGTGAATGTCGTTGAGAAGGGGGAGTCGTCCATGTCTTCCGGTGTTTTTATCCGGACGGTTAACCCGCGCCAATTGCATGCGTTTACGTTTCAGTTGGCAAAATTGCTCAGGTCAGGGATTCCTCTTTTGAGATCACTGGATGTTTTGTCCCGGCAGATGCGTTCTTCCCGGGAGGCCTGTTTGGCCGGGATTATCAGGGATATGGCCCTGAATTTAAGCAATGGCCGTTCTTTCTCGGAGTGCCTGGCTGAGCATTCACCGGTATTCCCGGATATTTATGTGACCATGGTTCGTGCCGGCGAAGAGAGCGGACGGTTAAAAGAGATACTGGAGAGCCTGGCTGTTTATGAACGCAAACAGGATGAGATATCCAGGCAGGTCCGTTCCGCCCTTGTTTATCCGGCGTTTATGCTTGTGGTCGGCATTGGGACGGTATTTTTTATTCTTGGATTTGTCATGCCTAAAATATCGGTTCTTTTTGATGGTATGCGCACGGCATTGCCGTGGCCGACGGTATGCGTGATGAGTTTAAGCCGTGCGATCCGCATGGCATGGCCGGCCATTTTTGTCCTGGCGATGGCCGGTGCGGCATGGTGGCGATTCGCCGCCAGGTCGCCTCACATGCGTCGGAAGATCGGAGCGTTTTGGATGGGGCTTCCCGTTATCCGTGAATTCACGCTTAAAACGGACATGGAGCGTTTTTCCCGCACACTGTCCCTCTTGCTGGCAAGCGGGGTGCCTATCCTTAAAGCGCTTGAGACGGCAGTCCCGGCGTTGGAGCATGAATCATTGCGCCGGGAGTTTACTTCGTGCCAGGAGCGTGTGGCTGGGGGGGCATCTTTTGGGGCGTGTTTGCGGGAGTCGGCGTGTGTTCCTGACATGATGGCGCAAATTATCGCTATCGGTGAAGAAACAGGGGAGTTGTCGACGTCCCTTAAGGATGTCGCGGATACGTATGAACAGGAAATTGCCGAGACAACCCGTTCAGCGACAACGTTGCTGGAGCCGCTGTTGATCCTTGTTGTCGGGCTTGTTGTTGGTTTTATTGTCCTGGCCATGCTTTTGCCCATTTTCCGGATGGAGATGTTTGTTTCTTAATTTATTATTTTTATATTGAGTATTTCAGGGCCATGGTATTCTTATCCTATTACTGCGGCAATGACGGCGCAGAAACCATCAGGGAGGTTTGATATGATTGATCGTGCGGGCATTTCCCGGAGCCGGGGGTTTACTCTTATTGAGATCATGCTTGTCGTTCTTATTATCGGCGCGCTTGCCGCGATGATTGTGCCGCGACTTTCGGGCCGTTCGGAGCAGGCCAAGGCCGTTGTCGCCAAGGCAGACCTGATGAATATTGCCACAGCCCTTAAACTTTATGAACTGGATAACGGATCATTTCCTTCAACAGCCCAGGGGCTTTCTGCTTTACGTGAAAAGTCAACAACGGCTCCGTTGCCAAGGAACTGGAATGGCCCTTATCTTGAGAAGGAACCTCAGGATCCCTGGGGAAATGCGTATGTTTACGCTTCGCCGGGGACTCACCGGCCGGACTATGACCTTTCTTCCAGGGGCAAGGATGCTTCTTCCGCGGATGATGATATTGTTAACTGGCAATAGCCGCGCCCGGCGGCGGCGAGGCATCACATTTGTTGAAGTGATGCTGACGGTTGTTATCCTTTCCGGCGGGTTAGTGGCCATCTACCGTTCTTTCCTTTCGGGGATTGATTATCTTGACCGTTTGTCCACGCGCGTTTACGCGATCAACCTTCTGGAGAATCGGATGGCTGTTGTTGAGAAGGATTTCCGTTCTCCAAAAGACTTTGACATAGGGCTGCTTGACGAAGAATTTGTTATTAATCATCATCCGGTCATGTTTCATTATAAAGTTGATCTTAAGCCGGTGGGGACGCTTTTATCGGTCTTTGAACTGGAAATGGAAATTACCTGGCGGGATCACGGGCGGGTCACGACCCTTTCCCGCACGGCTTATGTTTCAGGTGTGACATCATTGGCCCCTGTGCCTGAAAAGGGGGCGTGATGCGCCGGAGCGGGTTTACGTTCATTGAAGTCATGCTTGTTTCTGTGCTTTTCGCGGTGCTTTCCGTTTCAATCTTTAAATGCCTTTCCGACGGGATAAAGCTGTCGTTCAGGGCAAAACAGATGATGTCGGGTGAGGATTCCCTGGTGTTATTTGACCGCATGTCTTCTGACCTCCGCAACACGTTTTCTTTTTCGGGGATTGATTTTTCTGGCGATGAGTCCAGTGTCACTTTTCCTTCCATTGTGTGGACTCCGCCTGATCATGTGAGCATGCGCGCGGACGAAGGCCTTGCTGATCAAATCGGCAGAATCGGCTACGCTTATGATCCCGTGAATGAAACCGTGATTCGTCGTCAGGCTAATTATTCCCAGGCGTTGTCAGGGAGTTTCGGCCCGGATGAGGTGCTTTGTTCCGGCGTGAAGTCATTCCGCTTGCGTTATTTTTACGGAGCTTCGACAGAATCTGCGGCGAGAGTTGAACCTTCCGGCGGTATCCCGTCGGGTGTTGAGGTGGAGATTTCTGTTGTTGCGCCGTCAGGGCAAAAGGTGTTCAAGCGGTATGTTACTGTTCCGGTGGGGGCATAAATGGTGATCTTCCGGCGGCAGGGATTTATTTTAATTACGGCGCTGTGGACACTCACTTTCCTGGCGGTGCTGGCGGTGACGTTATTGGCCGGGGTGCGCCAGCGGGTATTTCTTTTCCAGAGGATTGAGGATCGACTGCGTGTTCAGTCGGCCGCAGAGGCCGGCGTTAAGAAGGCGCTTGCCGTGATGCTTGATGTGATGGAAGACGCGGCCGGTTCATTTTCGTCGGCGGTGAAACAGCGACTGGGTAATAATCCGGCAGAATTTGCCGCCATATCTGTCGGGGGCATCCCTGTGGAAGTGGTGCATGAGGAGCCTGATCCGTTGACGGGGGCTGCTGTGACGATATGGGGGCTGTCGGATGAACAGTCGAAATTCAACCTTAATCTTGTCCCGCGGGATATGCTGGGGGCCTTGTTTTCGCATGTTATGGGTTGCAGTGATGCTGAGGGGCGGTCACTGGCTGACGCGGTTGTTGATTGGCGCGATTATGGACGCCATGATGTTGATGGCTTTTCAAGCGGAGATTATTATAAAAGCCTGGAATTCCCTTATCCGATGAAAGAAAAACAATTTGAACGGATTGACGAATTGCTTCTTGTTAAAGGGTTTAACCGTAAAATTTATGACCAGCTGGCGCCGTTCTTAACGGTTTACGGCGATGGGCGTGTCAACATCAATACGGCATCTTATCAGATATTGCTTGCGCTGGGGCTTGATGCGGCGCTGGCAGACAAGATCCTTCGGGTGCGCCGTGGTGTTGACGGTGTTGAGGCTACGGCGGACGACCATCTTTTCGTGCACACTTTTGATATTCCCGCCGATATGGGGAAGACGGTTATGCTTGAGCCTCGGGAGGTCCGGCAGATTGACGGGTTGAATGCGGGGAATCTGCTGGGCACCGAGTCCGGGATTTATTCTTTTTCAAGCCGTGTGCCAGCGGCGGATGGCGGGCACAAGAGATTGATCGCGTGTGTTTTCAGTATTTTTGAAAGCCGTATCTTATACTGGCATGAAAAATAATCAATTTTATGTTGAAGCCGTTTAAATACATAGTCTATAATGGGCAGCATAAAGATCGGATACTATGACGCATAAATATAATAAGTATATTACAATTTCCATTAATCCTTCATGCGTGAAGGCCGCGCAGGTAACTTCCGGCGGATTTGTAGAAAAACTTTCTTACCGCGCCATTGCCGGCGGGGCGATTGACGGGGTGTTGCGTGATGCCTTGACGGGGTTCCAAACAAGGAAGGCCGGTATTGTCTGTTTGATCCCGGGCGATGTCGCGACGACAAAATTTATTGATGTTCCTTCCGTTGATAATGATGAAATAGAGTCCATCCTTGCCCTGCAGGCTTCACGCCATACGCCGTTCAGCAAGGATGAAATATTGACGGGCTATGTCAAAATCCGTTCACCGCGCCCGAATTTTACGAGTGTTCTCCTGGTTGTGGTTAAGCGGCAGATCGTTAAGGATAAGATAGCGGCGATGCGTTTGGCGGGGCTTGATGTCGCGGCGGTTACCTTCGTTCCCGAAGGAGTGGCCCGCCTTTACGCCCAGATGCTTAATTTCCGCAAGGGCGTATCTGCCCTTGTTATTGATGCGGATGTTCAGAATACGCATTTCATTATTCTGGCTGAAGGGACGGCTGTCATGGCACGCAGCATCCCCGTCGGGATTGAGCAGCTCAAATCTGATCCGGCGGTTCTGGGAAGGATGGCAAGCGAGGCCAAGGCCTCGGTTGACGCGTTTGTCCAGGAGGGGGGTGTCCGTCCGACAAGGGTGATTCTCACATCGGATCATCCTGCTTTGGCGGGGCTTGAAGCTCCGTTGACGGCTACTTTTGAGTTGAAAGCAGAGTATTTGCCGTATCAGAATTTTGTCAAGGGGTTCCCTGGACTTAAACAGCAGGTCACGCGTGATTTTATTGATGATTCTGCGATTGATGTCCTTGCCGCAGGTGTGACTATTCAGAAATGCGGCGCTGAACTTTTGCCCCAGGACCTCAAAGATCAGCGCATGGTGGCCGAGAAGGGCGGAGAGACCATGAAAGCAGGTGTTTTTGTCCTTATGGCCTTTCTTTTTATTGGGGCGGGGCTTTTGAGCCGTGTTTATTTCAAGGAGCTTTTTTATCGGCAAAATCTTGTTGAGAAATATTCTGATCAGAAAAATGAAGTTAACCTTTTGGAAAAGATGATTGTTAAGACTGACATCCTTCATGAGTATGTTCAGAATCGGCAGGTTCCTCTTGATGCGGTTTCAGAGTTATACAGGATCATTCCGGAAGAGATTTATCTTGTCGGCGTCAGCCTTGATGACAAGGGTGAAATGTTGATCCAGGGTATTTCTGAGTCGATGTCGCGCGTGTTCACGCTGGTGACCGCCCTTGAGGAGTCGCCTGTTTTTGAGAATGTTAAAACACGATCCACGACTGCCAGAAAAGAGCGCGGCAAAGACGTGGCCGCATTTGAAATTGTATTCAAGCTTTCGGCCTTCTCCAAAGCGGGTGGCATAAAAAGCGATAAAGTCGCAGAGCAGGGCAACCAAGGAGCTGGCCTTGATAAGTAAATTTATATCCGGGCTTTCGGTTAACGAGCGGAAGATACTTGTATTCGCATCTTTGTTAGGTTTGTTAGCGGTTTTTGACCGGCTTCTTCTGGGGCCATCTTTAGGCCGTATCAGGGAACTTGATGACAGCATTGTTAAGGAAGAGGATACTGTCCGCCGCAACTTGAGGTTCTTGGGTTACAAAGACCGTATTGTCGGGGAGGCTTCTGCTTTCCGGAGTTTTTATACCCTGGAAGCCCGCAGCGAGGATGAGATTATTGCGGATTTTTTAAAGAAAATGGAGATCATGGGGTCGCAGGCGCAAATCACATTATCTAAAATAGCGACTGCCGGTCAGGAGGCACAGAAGGATTATATTAAGTATTTTGTAACCATGGATTGTTCCGGCAAACTGGAAAGCCTTACATCTTTTATTTATGCGATTAACAATGCGCAGGAATTGATTAAGGTTGAGAAGATGTCTTTTTCCGGTAATGCACGCAACGCGGAGGCCATTCAGGCAACCCTTACAGTTTCTAAGATGATCGTCGGAGCTGACCCTTCTGTTGAGGCCAAGAGCCTTGTTCGTGCAAAAGAGCAAGCCAAGGCCGAGGTTAAGACGGGCGCTGAAAAATGATTCATTTCCGGCCCCGGGCAGTTATGCTGGGCCTTTCTTTATCTTTTTTGTTTTCCGCACAGGTGTTGTCTGCCCCTTTCAGCCGTGAGCAGTTGTTTCAGCTTGCCACCATTGCCGCCGGTGATCATCAATTTGACCGGGCCATTGAGCTTTTTCAGAAAATTATTGAGAAAGAGCCGAAGTTCGCTCCGGCGTATAACGGGATCGGACTTGTTCAGCAGTCGGACGAGAATGGTTCGCCTGCGGAGGCTTTGCGTTATTTCAGGCTTGCGGTTGACATTGATCCGCAATACGTTGAGGGATGGAATAATGTCGGAAGGGCTTTCTATGCCCAGGGTCATTTTGTGGAAGCGGAGCAGGCATTTTTGACTTCATTGCGTCTTAAGCCAGGACAGACGGATATTGAATTTGCCCTTGCCTGGGATTATCTTTTGGGGCAGTCGCGGCCAGATGAGGCCATGACATATTTTGACAGGGTGATAGCCACGCAGGATAATCCTATGATTTATTACGGGATGGGGCTGGCGTATTTGTTAAAAGGCAACCGTTTCAAGGTGATGGATTCTGTGACGCAGTTGAGGCACCACCAGCGGGAGGAGCAGGCCGTTAGGCTTGAAACCATGTTAAGGGAGAATGTTCTCATTAATTCAAAGCCAGGTTCGCCGCTGGTGACTGGCACCAAGGCTGAAGAGTCTTTGTTTGATCATCAGCTTGAAGCGTCCGGTTATACTGGCCAGGGCAAGGAAGGCATTAAGGTCAGGCTGAAAGGACCTTTATTGTGAAAAAGAATTTTACGGTTTGCATTGCTTTAGGGACGCGTCCTGAGGCCATCAAGCTTGCACCTGTTATTATGGCTTTACGCGCCCTGCCGGGCTTGACGGTCAGGGTTTTGGTGACGGGCCAGCATCGTGTGATGATGGATGAGGCCCTTAGCGTTTTTGATATCAGGCCTGATTATGATCTGGATATCATGCGTAAGGGACAGGCTCTTTTTGATGTTACGGCCCGGATACTTCAAGGGGTACCGCGGATTTTGTCGAAAGAACCGGTTGATTTAATGATTGTTCAGGGCGATACGGCAACGACGTTTGCCTGCAGTTTGGCGGCGTATTATCACCGTATCCCTGTGGCGCATGTTGAGGCGGGGTTGCGTACCGGCGATAAATACAGGCCGTTTCCTGAAGAAATTAACCGCCGTTTGACCGGCGTCCTGGCGGATATTCATTTCCCACCTACGCCTCAGGCGGAACAGGCATTGCTGCGGGAAGGGGTTTCCCGTCAGCGTGTTTTAATGACGGGCAATACGGTTGTTGACGCACTCAAAATGGCAGGAACCGGCAAGGGGACATTCACGCATCCTGTTTTAAAGACGTTGGATGAGCATCGAAGAAAAATTGTTCTGGCGACTTTGCACCGGAGGGAAAGTTTTGGTGACGGGCTGCGCCGGGTTTTGTCGGCGCTGCGTGATATCAGTATGCTGCCCGGGGTGGATGTGGTTTATCCGGTGCATCTTAATCCGCAGGTGCGCGCGCAGGTCAGGGAAACTCTCGCCGGGGGCAAGGTTCATCTTCTGGAGCCGTTAGCCTATAATCAGTTTATCCTTCTGATGAAAAAAGCGCGCGTGATTGTAACAGATTCCGGCGGTATCCAGGAAGAAGCGTGCGCCCTGAAGAAACCGGTGCTGATCACGCGTGAAACAACCGAGCGTCCTGAGGCTGTGGCGTCCGGGTTTGCGGAGTTGCTGGGGTTTGACCGCCGCCGTATCACGGCTGCGGCAGAACGCCTTTTAATGGATGATAAATATTACCGTGAACGTACGCGCCACGAGAATCCTTTTGGCGACGGCAAGGCATCGGTGCGTATCGCTAAAGCCTGCCTGAGTTATTTAAAAGAACAGCAATCCCGAGGCAAAATATGATATCCATCGTTGTTCCCGCCTATAATGAAGAAGCGGTTATTGTTCGTTTTCTCGACGCGTGCGTCCGTGATATCCGCCGCGACCTCCCTTTCGAGATTGTGGTTGTTAATGACGGCAGCCGTGATAAAACACACGAGCTTGTGCAAGGGTTTGCGGCCAGGTATCCTTTTATCCGGCTGGTGGATCATGAAATTAACCGCGGCCTGGGCAAAGCCCTGGAAACCGGCATCGCCTCAGCGCGCGGCGAAATCATTGTTACCATGGATTCTGATCTGACCCATCCTCCGGCGATGATCCGTGAACTGGCCGCGGGGGTCAAGGATGCCGATATCTGTATCGCTTCGCGTTATGTAAAGGGGGGCGGCATGAAAGATGTTCCGGCGTGGCGTGTGGGGGTGAGCCGTTTGGCCAATTACTTCTTTGATCTTATTTTCTGGACGAATATTCAGGATCTTTCGTCGGGGTTCAAGGCATATCGTGCCGAGCACCTCAAGAAAGCGCCGATCATTTCCAGCGGGTTTGAATGCCAGATGGAGATTATGCTTTATTTCATCAAACATCATCTGCGTGCGAAAGAGATCCCGTTGATGCTTAAAAACCGCGAGTTCGGGACTTCAAAGTTTCAGGTTGTCAAGATGGGGATGAAGTATGTGCGGAGCATCGGGCGTTTCCTGGCGTACCGCTGGTCATAATATGAACCGTATGTTGTGGTCATGGTTGACGGCGGGATTTATTCAGGCGGGGCTGGTGGCGATCGGCATCCTGTTGCGCGGCATCCATTACATTGAGAATCGTTCTTTTTGGCAGGATGAGCTTTGCCTGGCGCTCAGCATTGTCAATCGGTCTTTTCTGGAGACATTTCAGAATTTTATTCTTTTTCCTGATTTTGCACAGGCGCCGCTGTTATTCCAGCTTATTTCAAAAACATTTGTCAGTATTTTGGGCAACACCGAGATGGCCCTCAGGTTTTTTCCGTTTATTACCGGGATAACCGCGATTTTTTTGGCTCGGCGGTTTTTCAATCGTATCCTTACGCCGGCGGCAGCGACGCTGGCCCTGGCGATTTTCGCTTTGGGCGAACCGCTGGTTTATTTTTCGGCAGAACTGAAGCCTTACGGGGTTGATGTTTTTGCCGCGTTGCTGGTTTATGAAATGTTCTTTTATTTAAGGGACAGCTGGACGCGGCGTTCTTTTGCCTTGTTTGTTGTCGGCGGAGCCCTTGTGATCTGGTTGTCGAATGCGATGCTTTTTATTTTGGCCGGAGCCGGGTTTGTTTTTGGGCTTGACCATGTCCGGCGGCAGGAATGGGGTAAGGTCAAACAGCTGGCGTTTGCGTATGGAATCTGGATTGTAAGTTTCTTTATTTTGTATAAAACTTCTTTAGGCGCGATGCTTAATCCTGATTTGGTGAAGAATTGGCGCCTGGCCGGGGGGTTTTCTCCGGATCCTGTTTTGACATGGGGCTGGTGCCTGTGGGTTGGCAAGGCGTTCCTTTCCATGTTTCGTTCCCCTTTGGGGTTAGGATGGCCATTACTTATGGCCGCGTTTTTTATTGCCGGATGCCGGTTATTCTGGCGGCGTGACAGGCTTATTCTATGGCTTTTGACGGCACCGCTCATACTGACCCTTGGCGCCGGGGCGTTTGATAAGTATCCTTTTTTTGAACGGCTTGTCCTTTTTCTTCTTCCAGGCGTGCTTGTCATTTTTGCAGAAGGTGTGTGTGCGGCGGCTTTTGCCGGGATATGGCAGGGGCGGGTGTGGGGCGCTGTGATCGTGATGGCAGCTGTTTTATGGTACCCTGTATCTGTTGCCGCATGGCAGTCGGTGCATCCCAGGGGTAATGAAGATAATCGCGCTGCCATGCAGTTTTTAACCGACAATTACCGCACCGGGGATATTGTGGCGATCAGTCCCCAGGCGCAGTATCCTTTCTGGTATTACAGCCAGCGGATGGGTCTTACGCAGCGGCTGCCGATGCATCCTGCCGGCATGACAGGCGAGCAGGTTACGCCGGTTATCCAGCTTTTTCCAAATATTGTGGCCGAGGCAGGCCAGGAGATGCTTGCGTTGCGACAGACGGTCAGTGTGTATGATGCGGCTGGGTATTATCGTTCTTTTCGTCTTGCCGGACGTTCCAGCACGCCGTTGTTTATTCCGGCAGCGTCTCCGGCTCTTTTAAAAGGCATGGGCCGGGTATGGGTTTTTTTGTCGCATCATAATGACGCGCGTTACCCCCTGTTTGTGGACCAGGTTTTTGCGCGGGCCGGAGAGCGGCTTGCATATTTTGAACGTCCCGGGGTGAGTGTCGCGCTTTACGATATCCCGGCGGCTGACAGGAAAAAGTGACATGGAACGTTCTGACCGCATGGCTGTCATTATTGTGCCCCGTGAGCCTCTGGTGGATTGGATCAACAGTGTGACCCCGGATGAAACAGTTTGGGCGGATGATTTTTCCGACAGGGCGAATGTTTATTTCATCCCGCGTTATGAGACGCTTGATGAGGCAGAGGAATATGTGCAGGAGAATTTTGACGAGATATTCCGCAACGAGCTTGCCGAATGGTTTGAGGATGAATCATCCTGGCCTGCTAAGCGTACGTTTGATATGTTTAATGAATGGTTTGATGTGATTTTTGACGTGATGGTCTTTGAAGCCCGTTCTTCCCGCCACCCGCACCATCAGAATTAATAAGAATATTTACGCCAGGTCTTCTGTTCGATGACTTATAAACATAAAATAGGAATGGATTCAGGTGTTGCATGAAATCAAGAATGATGGCAGGTTATGTTTTTGTGTTGATAGGTTTTATGGTTTTTCCTCATTTGGTTATGGCGAAAGACAATGCTTATTCTGTAAAATTTCAGGCAGGTCGTGTCATTATTGCTCCTGAGTATGATTGGGATGATGCCAGGCTTGCCGCCTATGTTGAAGAATTGATGCAATACAAAGAGGGTGATAATTTGTACCGGTGCGCCGTTCAGATCGGCAACAAGCTTTGGGATGCTGCTCAGGAAAAACAGGCGGCATATATCGAGAGCCTTTATAATCAGGAGTATGTGACCAGGGGGATGAGCTGGGCCACAACGGAGATTTCAAAGGTGGTCACCGATCGTCTGGCCAGCATATTGACGGTTTATCTTAATCTGCAGGGCGTGATCCCGTCCCGGGTGTCGCATGTGAAATACCTGTGGTCTGATCAGAATGGGCAGGGCGATGCGTATAACCATGTCAGGACGGTAACACATGATGACCTGGAAAAAATCCGCACGCGGTTTTCTTTGTTGGGGTGGAATGCAAAGAGTTAATTACAATTTTCATGGTCTTACTGCTGTAACTTCACTACTTTTTTGACAAAGAGCCTTCCCTTTTTTTGAGATGAGCACCTTCCCGTTGAATCATTGAACAATGTTACCCGTGGAGGGCGTTTTTAGGATTCGTTGCCTCAGAATTGATGTTACCCGTGAGGTACGCGTGGCGCATAGCTTTTGCTATCTTTATTTCTATAGCGGCTCTTAGCTCGAATGGATTTAATGATTCTTTGAGCATGCGTAATTGTTCTTGGTTGATTGTAGATTGATTTGCGACCGCGCTTGTTTTTCTTTGGCTTTTGAAAAAATTTGAAGTTGTTGAGCTTTCGGATGCAGTGTTTGCGGTGTAGACCTGTGACTTGGCAGTATTCATCCAGGATCTCTTTTTTGGTGTTGTAACATGCTCTTTTATACCTTTTGGCGATGACTTCCGTGTATTCGATTAAACTTTGTGGGCTCATAATGTTACCCCTTTCATGAATTTGACGGGTAACATCAATTATGATTCAACGAATGCCATTTAACGATTCCACGGGTAACATTTAATATGATTCAATTCGCCCCCCGTTTCTTT
>JBAXBM010000006.1:0-23764 GCA_037141995.1 Candidatus Omnitrophota bacterium | reverse complement strand
GAGGAATAATTACACGGGGGGTGATGTTTCATTCCGTGAAATAGCCATGTATGACCTGGGCGAGGAGCATTTTTTGAGGGCGTCGGCGGCGCGAGCCAGCCATGCCCATGGTTTTTTTGAATATTATGCCAGGATTCCTTTCGCGGTGACAGGGAATCCTGATCTTCAGGCCACAACGGTCATGAATTATGAACTCGGATACCGCGGGGCGTTCATTGAACGGAAGGTTTTTTTTGATACGTCGGTTTTTTCTAATCAATTGGAGAAAATCAGGAATGCGACGGCGGCCCGAAGCTTTTTGAATGAGAATAATGCGGATGTTTATGGGGTCGAGAGCGGCTTTGAATGGGTCCCTTGGTCATGGCTGAAAGGATACACAAATTACACCTATCTTTTTGTCAATGATAAGCTGTCCCAGTATAACACCCAGGATCCTCATAACAGGGTAAATGCGGGCGCGACGCTTTTTACCCGCCGGTATTTGCCGTTTGATTATATCGATGCGCGTTATTCTTATGTGGGGGCGATTGATACGTTGAGTGAGCAGGGCCCGTCTAGCCCGAAGGTTAAGGATCCCCGTTATCACAAGCTTGATTTAAAAGTTGCGAGGAAGATCTGCCGGGGGCATGGGGAAGTATCGGTAGCAGCGGAAAATGCTTTGTCGCCCCATCACCTTGAGTTCGGCAATCAAGTTAAAGTTGACAGGAAGGTTTATCTGGTCTTAAAGGTGGATTTTTAAAATGAAATATTTTAGGTTGGTGCATGTTGTTCTGGCGGGGATTTTTCTGCTGATGCCACCAGCCTGGGCTAAGGATGAAGTCCTGCCCAGTGATATATTTACGGCTATTTTGTTGAAGGCACTTCAATATGACCGTAATATTGACAGGCATGCCCGGGAAAAAATGGTCATTGGGATTGTATATGCGGAAGGTGACGCGCCAGGGCGTGTTTTTGCCGAGGAGGTCAATGCGCATATTGACCGGGTACGGGCGTCGTCTGGGTTTAAAGATAAACCCTTGTCCGGGGTTGTGCTCGGGTTAGGCGGTGTTTTCGGCCGCGACGGCTTTAAGCATTGGCTTGCCCGCAATAATATTTCTGTCCTCGTGGTGGCGGTAAATGATCCGGTGTTTATCCCGGATCTCTTTGACATGACATGGTTAAAGGAGATCAATTCGGTCTGTTATACGCGTGAGTGTATGAAGCGGGGAGCGGGTCTTGGAATTATTTTAAGGGATAGCAAGCCGCGGATGTTGATTAATATAGGTTCAGTCAAGCGGGAAGGCAGTGATTACAGCGGGAAATTTCTTGCTTTGTGTGAGGTTGTGCCATGAATACTTTAAGCCGGCCAGAACAGATAAAACACCAGAGCCTTGTTGTCAAGCTGACGTCTTTCCTGGCCATCTTTATTCTTGTGTCGGGGTTATTGCTGGGGATGGCGCTGGCATGGATGTATTCTCATTATGAAAACAAACGCCTTGTGGAGACGTTGTCCACCGAGCTTGAAATTGTTTCTTACGCGGCAAGTGCGGGGGTTGAGTTCAATGACCTGAAAACAATTGAAGAAGGCGTTCTTTTACTGAGGAATGTCAAGGAGTTTGTCAATGTCCGCGTGACTAATCTTGAGGGGGCTATTCTTTTTGAAAGAGATTTTTCCCGGGGTAAAAAGGTTTCGAGAGGGTATGATTTTCTTGTTACGGTACCTGTATTTAACGCGGTTAATGCCAAAGTCGGGCAGATTGAAGCCGTGGCAACATCGGCATATTTGAATGTTATTATACGCCGGACGCTCTGGGTTGTGCTGGTCGCAGGGTTTCCGTCTGCTGTGCTGGCGATATTTTTTGTCGCATTTTTTCTGAGGAAGTTCCTGGCGCCGTTGGGCCGGTTGAAGGAGGCGATAGACCGTGTTTCAAAAGATGGTTTTACAGGGAGAGTGGATGTTGTTTCCAATGATGAGGTCGGAGACCTGGCTTTGTCATTTAATGCCATGAGTGAAAATTTGCGTAATACGACGGTTTCCCGGAATGATCTGATCCGGGAAGTGGATGAACGTGTCAAGGCTCAGGAGAACCTTCAGCGGATGCTGGAAGAAGCCCGGCGGATGCAGGAGGCGTTGCGTTCGGCGCAGGAGCGCCTTGTACAGTCAGAAAAACTGGCGGCTATCGGCCAGCTTGCGGCAGGTGTCGCGCACGAGATTAATAATCCGGCGGGTTTTGTGGCGAGTAACCTGGAAGTCCTTGAAACATATGTTGCTGTTTATCTCAAGGTCCTGGGGTTGGCGGAAAAGCTTAAGGGGGCTGTTGAGCGCCAGTCATGGGTTGAAGCGTCAGCTGCTGCCGGGCAGATGGAGCAATTGATTATATCGCACAGGATAAGGTACATTGTTTCCGACAGTCAGCAGCTTGTGCATCAGTCGCGGGATGGGATAGACCGGATCAAAAAGATTGTTACGGATTTGAAAGTTTTCGCCCATGAAGGGACCAAATGGCTTGAGGAATGTGTCAAGATAGAAATTGTTATCGAGATGGCCCTCAGCATTGCGCACAATGAGTTGCGTTACCGTATTGACCTGCGCAAGGATTACGGGAATACACTGCCCGTGAATTGTTGTGTTCAGAAAATGGGCCAGGTTTTTCTTAACCTGATTGTGAATGCGGCGCAGGCGATTTCCGGTGACGGGATCATCACCATCAAGACATACCAGGAGCCGGGGTCTGTTTGTGTGGATGTTATAGATACCGGGTGCGGGATCAGCGAGGCAAATATGAAAAAAATATTTGATCCGTTCTTTACGACAAAACCGATTGGAACAGGAACGGGGCTGGGCTTGAGCATCAGTTATGAACTTGTAAAAAAGCAGGGAGGCGAGATCCGCGTCAGGTCGGTTGAAGGGAAAGGGTCTACTTTTACAGTTGTGCTGCCATTATCCGGACTGTAGTAGACACTTTTCATGAAGCGTGATAATATCTTCCTTTTCATGTACTAAATCTAATATATATGAGGTTTATGCATAAATACGCAGGAATCCTAAACGTTTTCTCCAAAAAACATGTTCTTGTTATCGGCGACCTTATTCTTGATCAGTATATTAAGGGGAGCGTGAGCCGTATCTCTCCCGAAGCGCCGGTGCCGGTGGTCCTCCAGGAGCAGCTTTTTCATACGCCAGGCGGGGCGGCAAACGTGGCCAATAATCTGAGCAGCCTGGGTGCCAGGGTTTCACTGGTCGGCCGCGTTGGTGATGATGCCGAAGGCGATTTGCTGAAGAAAGTTCTTGCGGAAAGGGATATCCGCACGGAAGGCGTTTTAACGGATAAACGGGTTTCGACTATCCTCAAGACACGTATTATCGCGCATCGCCAGCAGGTTGTCCGCGTAGACCGTGAGACAGTTGATGATGATCCTGATAATGCTTTTTATATCAGGAGCGTTGCGCCTTTTATCAGGAAGAATTTCAGTCATTTTGACGCTGTGATCATATCGGATTACGGCAAGGGGATCATTCAGTCGGCGCTGGTGGCAGAGCTGACGCTGCTTTGCCGGAAGAAAAAGACGCCGGTTGTGGTTGACCCGAAGGTTGAGCATTTGAAGTTTTACGGGCATGTCACCTCGATCACCCCCAATCGTAAGGAAACTGAAAATGCGCTTAAAAGCATGGAGCCGGATACCCGCCGGGCTCTGGGGATTGGTTCGACGCGCCTGAATAGCATGAAAGTGGTATTTGATGCCGGTAAAGGATTGCTGAAATATTTGGGGATTGATTCATTGCTGATAACGCTCGGAGAGGACGGCATGTGCCTGTTTGAAGAGGGCAAGGAACCGCACCATATTCCTACCCGGGCGCGCGAGGTTTTTGATGTTTCCGGCGCCGGAGATACGGTTATTTCTGTTTTCACGCTGGCCATTGCGGCCGGGGCGACTAGGCGGCAGGCCGCGGATATTGCCAATCATGCCGCAGGGATTGTGGTGGCCAAGGTTGGCGCGGCGGCGGTATCTCCGGAAGAACTGGTGCAATCGTTAAAAGAGGACAAGGCATGAAGGCTGTTGGAATAATTCCGGCACGCTGGGCATCAACACGCCTTCCTGGCAAGGCGCTTGTTCCTATCGCCGGTAAATCCATGCTGCGGCGGGTTTGGGAACGGGCATCAGCGGCACGGGAACTTTCGGATGTCATTATTGCCTGCGATGAACAGAGGGTCCTGGATGCGGCGGTAGCTTTCGGGGCGCATGCCGTCATGACCAAGATCGATCATCCGTCGGGTTCGGATCGTGTTGCTGAAGCGGCGGCCGGAACGGATGCCGGGATTATTGTTAATATCCAATGTGATGAACCGCTGATTCAGCCGGGATTGATTGATGCCCTTGTCCTTGATTTGAAAGCGGATCCGGGCTGTGTTTTGGCAACACCTGTCAAGCGTATCAGCGGCGTTGAGGAATTTCATAATCCCAATGTGGTCAAGGTTGTGGTTGACCGGAACTGTTGCGCGTTATATTTCTCGCGGGCTCCGATTCCTTTTAAACGGGATGGCGCGGCCGATACGGGAAAATATTTCAAACATCTTGGTATTTATGCTTATCGGCGGGAATTCTTATTCGAATTCTGCCGCTGGCCGAAATCATTCCTTGAGCAGGAGGAGGCGCTGGAACAGCTGCGGGTTCTTGAAGCGGGGTTTAAGATCAAAACAGTTGAAACATCAATGGAAGCTATCGGTGTGGATACGCGGGAAGATGTGATCAGGGTTGAAACTTATATGAAAGCGAACGGATTACAATGAAAAAACGTGTGGTTCAGCTGGATGGCGTTACTTTCGGCGGCGGTGCGCCGTTTGTCCTTATCGCGGGGCCCTGTGTCATTGAAGACCGCCGTTCCACGATCCGGATGGCCGGTGATCTTGTCACATTGACCCGTCGGCTGGGTATCCCCTATGTTTTTAAGGCCAGTTATGATAAGGCCAATCGTACATCCATTGATTCTTTCCGCGGCCCCGGCCTTGAGGAAGGGCTTGATATCCTGGCGGAAGTCAAGGAGCGGTTTAAAGTTCCTGTTGTCAGCGATGTGCATGATATCGCTGAAATTGACATGGCTGAAAAGGTCCTGGATATCATTCAGATTCCGGCATTTCTTTGCCGTCAGACGTCGCTGGTGGTACGCGCGGCGCGAAGCGGCCGTGTGGTTAATATTAAAAAAGGGCAGTTTCTGGCGCCGTGGGATATGACGTCTGTTGTGCGCAAGGCTGAAGCAGCGGGATCAAAAAGAATCCTTTTAACTGAGCGCGGCGTGACTTTTGGCTATAATAATCTTGTCACGGATTTTACAGGGCTGTCTATTATGGCTGATACCGGGTATCCGGTGGTTTATGATGTTACGCACAGTGTTCAGCAACCGGGCGGTCTCGGGAATACAACCGGCGGACGCAGTCAGTTTATTCCCCTTCTTTCCCGTTGCGGTGTGGCGGCCGGGGTTGATGCGGTGTTTATGGAAACGCATACAGATCCGCGTAAGGCATTATCTGATGGGCCTAACATGATTCCGATTGCGAAGCTGGAGCCTCTTTTGATCAAGATGGTTGCCATTGACCGGATTGTGAAAGGGTTGACGTGATATGCCTTTAAAACGCGCGAAAGAATTGCTGGAAATTGAAGCGGCTGCCATTAAGGCGCTTGTCAAGCAGTTGGACAATGATTTTGTTGCGGCGGTTGATGTGATGGCCGCATGCGCGGGACGCGTGATCGTTGCCGGGATGGGCAAGACCGGGATCATTGCCCGTAAAATTTCCGCGACACTTTCTTCAACAGGGACGCCGAGCATTTACATGCACAGCGCTGAGGCGTCGCATGGCGACCTGGGCCAGGTTACGCGCCAGGATGTGGTTATCCTGATATCTTCAAGCGGGGAAACCGAAGAAACCGTAACGCTTTTGCCGCTCCTGAAAAAGATCGGGTGTAAAACCATTGCGATGACCGGCGGATTGAAGTCGCCGCTGGCCCGTCATTGTGATCTTGTCATTAATGTGAATGTTGGGCGCGAGGGCTGTCCGTTAGGCTTGGCGCCGATGGCATCAACAACGGCAACGCTGGCGATGGGCGATGCCCTGGCGGCTTGCCTGGTTGACCGAAAAAATTTCAAACGCGAAGATTTCGCTTTCTTTCATCCGGGGGGCAGCCTCGGCCGCCGGCTTTTATTGACCGTTGCGGATATCATGCGCAAGGGGAAAGGTTTTGCCAGGGTTCGCGACACATCGTTGGTTAAGGATGTTCTTTTGGCGATCACCCGGGCCCGCTGCGGTTCTGCCTGTGTGGTGGATGCGCGGCAGAAACTTGTCGGCATATTTACCGACGGAGACTTGCGCCGCCACATTGAAGAAGATCCTTTTGTCCTTACCAAGCCCGTGGGGAAGGTTATGACAAAGGGGCCGATGACGATTTCCAGCGATCGCCTTGCGGCAGAGGCATTTGATATCCTGATTCAGAAAAAAGTGGATGAGCTTCCTGTTGTTGATGATAAAGGTTGTCTTGTTGGGCTTTTGGATGTGCAGGATCTTTTGAAGGCGGGATTGGCGCGATGATAAAACCTGATATGAAGAAAATCAAGGTTATTGCGATGGACGTAGACGGTGTTATGACAGATGGTCGTATTATTTACGACGGGACAGGTAAAGAACTGAAGTTTTTTGATGTCCAGGATGGTTATGCCATTGCCCGGGCCCGCAAGGAAGGGTTGAAAACGGCGGTGATTTCCGCCCGCAGTGCGGAAGCCGTCAAGGCGCGTATGGCGGATCTTAAGATTGATAAAGTGTACCTTGATGCGTCTCCCAAGATTGATGCATATGAAGATTTGCTGAAAACTTTCAGCGTTTCGGATGATGAGGTTTGTTTTATGGGTGATGATTTTCCGGATCATGCGGTTTTGTCACGTGCCGGTTTTGCTGTGGCGGTGGCCAATGCCGCGCCGGAGATCAAGAAAGTCGCGGATTATGTCACACGTCATCGGGGTGGCCGCGGCGCGGTGCGCGAGGCCATTGAGAAAATCCTTAAGGCCCAGGGGCGATGGGGTATCAAATGAAAAAAATTATTTTTTTTATTTTATCCGCTTTCTTTTTATCTTTGCCGGTCTTTGCCGCGGATACGATGCCCGGAACAGTGCAGGATATTCCGACGCAGGAGTTGGAGGGATTTAATTTGTCCGGATATTCTGAAGGCGGCCGGAAATCCTGGGATATCAAGGGCGACAAGGCCAATGTCACGGGAGACCAGGTTGCGGTTACCAATGTTAATGCCAATTCTTACGGCGACCAGGACATGAACATGCAGGCCAAGAAAGGGAATATCGATAAGTCGACGGGGAACGTTAACCTTGAGGATCATGTTGTTATCACGTCGGAGAGCGGTGCGACTTTAAAGACAAATACGCTTGAATGGCAGCGCGGTAAGGATCTTGTCAGGACCAATGACAAAGTCAGTATTGAGGATAAAAATATGACGGTTGAAGGCCGGGGGCTTGAAGCGCATCCTAATCGTAAAGATGCGACGTTAAAGAGTGATGTGACCGCCAATGTCCTGTCTGACGCCAATGATAAGACGAAGGACAACCGGATACAGATCACGTCTGACGGGCCCATGGAGGTTGACCAGGCGTCGAAGTCTGCTGTTTTCAACAATAATGTTCAGGCTGTTGAGTTTTCGTCGGGGCGCAGGCTTAAGGCAGACCGGATGCAGGTGATATTTGATGAAGATTCAAAAAAAATCAAGGAAATTGTCTGTACCGGGAATGTGGAAGTTCATCAGGGAAAAAATATTACCTATGCGGATAATCTTCTGTATAAAGCTGATGAACAGCGCATGGTTTTGACAGGGAAGCCCAAACTTCTCCTTGACCCCGGTGACCGTTCATCAAAAGACATTTTAAAATATTAGGATAAGCATGGATCTTCTGGAACTTAAGGATTTAGTCAAGGTTTATAATGGCCGCCGCGTGGTTAACGGCCTCAGCCTTTCTGTGGGGCGTTCCGAGATTGTCGGGCTCTTAGGCCCCAATGGGGCAGGCAAAACAACATCGTTTTATATGGCGGCGGGCATTGTCGCGCCGGATGAAGGAAAGATATTCTTTGATCAGGAAGATATTACATCAAAACCGATCCATGTGCGCTGCCGGCTGGGCATGGGGTATCTGGCGCAGGAGCCTTCTATTTTTCGCAAGCTCACGGTGGCAGAGAATATCATGGCGGTGCTTGAGACACTTAATATCGGGCCGCTGGAACGGAAGCGCCGCCTGGAGTCGCTTTTGGAAGAATTGAACATTTCTCATCTGGCGCAGAGTAAGGCGTATACCCTTTCTGGCGGGGAGCGCCGCAGGCTTGAGATCACGCGGGCGCTGGTGACTCAGCCTTCGTTTATTTTGCTGGATGAACCTTTTTCAGGGATTGATCCGATTGTGGTCGCGGAAGCCCAGGAGATTATCAAGGATTTAAAGAAACGCGGGCTGGGTATTCTTTTAACCGATCATAATGTGCGTGAAACACTTTCGATTGTTGATCGTGCCTATCTTGTGGCGGAGGGGCGCATTTTGATCGCAGGAAGCGCGGATGATCTTATTAATGATCCCAAGGCCCGCAAGGTGTATCTTGGTGAAAAATTCTCTATGTGATGTGTGGAGGGATGGTTGGGTTGTAAGGCTCGTCTAATAAGTGATTGCTTTTATATATAAATGATTTATGATGGTTTTTTCTCAAAAATTCTATGATTGAAAGGAGCATGTGTTGTTTATGAAGATTTCTGTTAAAAAGCTGGATGCACTTCGCTGTGAAATGAGTGTTGAGGTGCCCCAGCAGCATGTGGCGCTTAAATCGGAAGAAGTGATGCGGGATATTGTCCGTCATGCCAGTATCAAGGGCTTTCGTCCTGGCAAGGCGCCGCGCAAAATGGTCGAATCCACTCACGGGAAGTTGGCGCGTGAGGAAATGATGAAAAAACTTATTCCTGAAGCTTATCAGCAGGGGATTGCGCAGGAAAAGCTTGATCCGATTGATTTTCCTGCCATTGACCAGGTTGAAATGAAGGATGGCGCTTTAACATTCCGCGCGACGTTTGATCTGCGTCCCAAGGTTGAGGTGAAAGATTATAAGGGTATTACGCTCACGCGGAAGAAAGTAGATGTTTCTGACGAGGATGTGAATAAGAGCCTTGAGTTTTTCAAGAAAAGCCGCGGGGTTGAAGAGAATGCGCCTGTGGATGACGCGTTTGCGAAGAATGTAGGATTTCCGTCATTGGAAGATTTGAAGAAAGCGGTGCGTCAGAATCTTGAAATGGAAAAGGACCGCCAGAATAATTACGAGGTTGAAACACAGCTGGTGGATGCGTTGATTGCCAGGAGCAAGTTCGATGTGCCGCAATCCCTTGTTGATCGTCAGCTGGAGGGGCGGATGGAAGAATTTTTTCGCCGTTTGAAGACATACGGCATGAAGGATGAGGATATTGCCAAGAAAGCAGAAGCGGCGTCGAAAGACCTCCGGGGTGCGGCAGAGAAAGATGTGCGCACATTCCTGATTTTGCGCGAGATTGCCGGACTCGAAAAGATTGATGCGGCCGCCAGCGATAACCTTTCAGCTAAAGTGATGGAATTCCTGTTCAAGGAAGCAAAATGGGAGGATGTAAAATAATGTCACGCGCCACATTAATTCCTATGGTTGTTGAAAGCTCAGGTCATGCCGAGCGTTCCTATGATATTTATTCCCGGTTACTTAAGGACCGTATTATTTTTCTTGGTACGGCTATTGATGATGTGGTCGCCAATCTTATTGTGGCGCAGCTGCTGTTTCTTCAATCTGATGACCCTGACAAGGATATCAGCCTTTATATTAATTCTCCGGGTGGTTCTGTAACGGCTGGGCTTGCAATTTATGATACGATTCAGTTTTTAAAGCCCAAGGTTTGCACGTATTGTATTGGACAGGCAGCGAGCATGGGGGCTGTTCTGTTGACGGCAGGGTCTGCCGGGCGGCGTTTTGCGTTGCCCAACGCGCGCATCATGATTCATCAGCCGTGGGGCGGGGCTGAAGGGACTGCCAGTGATATCTCGATCCAGGCTCAGGAGATTTTGAGAATGAAACAGAATCTTTCCGAGATTATTGCGCGGCATGCGAAACAGCCGCTGGAAAAGATTCTCAAGGATTCTGACCGGGATTTCTTCATGTCGGCCCAGGAAGCCAAGGCGTACGGCCTTGTTGATGAGGTTGTACCCGCTATCGTACGTTGAAGCGTTATTTTTATATAAGCAGGGAATGAAAGGAAACATATATGAAAAGGAATCTTTTACTGACCCCGGGGCCGTCGAAGGTCCCTGTAGAATTGTGTGAAGTTTTGGGGCGACCGATTATCCATCACCGTACCCCGCAGTTCCAGCAGGTACTCAAAGAACTTTTTGAAGGTTTGAAGAAAATTATTGGCACGTCCAGTGACGTTTATATCCTGGCATCATCCGGTACAGGGGCAATGGAGGCGGCGGTGGCCAATATTGCGTCGCCGGGAGACAAGGTTATTACGGTGGAGTATGGAAAGTTCGGCGAGCGTTGGGCATCTTTGGCCAAGGCGTACAAGCTTAATGCCGTGACACTCAAAATTGAGTGGGGGCGTACGATTACGCCTGATGAAGTGAAAGCGGCGCTGGTTCAACATCCGGACGCGAAAGCGATTTTTATCACGCAGTGCGAGACGTCCACTTCAGCCACGCCTGACCTGAAAGGCATTGCGGCTGTCACGCGGGCAACACCGACGGCACTAGTGGTTGATGCGGTGAGTGCTCTGGGGACTGAACCGATCAATATGGATGAGTGGGGTGTGGATGTTGTTTGTTCAGGGTCTCACAAAGGTTTGATGCTGCCTCCCGGTGTTGGGATTGTCGCGGCGAGCGCCAGGGCCATCGCGCTCTTTGAAGCATCGGCGAATGTCCGTTTTTATTTTGATCTGCGCAAAAGCCGGAAAGCGCTTGCGGATACCGACACCCCATTTACTCCGGCGGTGGGTATTGTGATCGCTCTTAATGAAGCGGTGAAGATGCTGCTCCATGGGGGCATTGATAATAAACAGGCGTATTATCTTAAAATGGCGCAGGCTGTATGGGCGGGGGTCGAGGCGATCGGGCTTAAGGTTTATGCGCAGCCGGCCTATCGTTCACGAGGGTTGACAGCGATCCTTGTCCCTGAGGCGCTTAATCCGAAAAAGATCGTTAAGATCATGCGTGACACGCACGGGATCACGTTCGCGGGCGGTCAGGGTGATCTTGACGGGAAAGCCATCCGCATTGCCCATATGGGCGCGGTGGATGAGTATGATATTTTGACGGGGTTGTCGTGCCTTGAGAAAGTTCTTAAAGAGGCAGGCCACCGGTTTGAATTGGGCGCCAGCCTTTCGGCGGCTCAAAAAGTATTAAATGCTTAATTTTAACAAAGATTATGCCAGGAGCGTTGTATGACAAAAATGAAAATATTAGTCAGTGATAAACTGGCGGAAGAGGGTCTCAGTATCCTTAAAGAGGGGGATGCTTTTGAGGTTGATTGCCGTTATGACCTTAAGCCGGAACAGCTTAAGGCGATCATTGCCGGTTATGATGCTCTTATTGTCCGTTCGGGCACCCAGGTGACGGCGGAGATCATTGATGCGGCGGCCCGGCTGAAGGTGATAGGCCGCGCCGGTGTCGGCCTTGATAACGTGGATCTCAAAGCCGCGACCAAAAAGGGTATTATTGCCATGAATACGCCCGGCGGCAACACGACATCCACGGCGGAGCATGCGTTCAGCTTGATCATGGCGCTGGCGCGCAATATCCCCCAGGCGCATGGTTCGATGAAAGCTGGTAAATGGGAGCGCGGGAAATTTCAGGGTGTCGAGCTTTATGGCAAGACGCTGGGGGTCATCGGCCTGGGGCGTATCGGTTCAACGGTAGCCAAGTTTGCCCAGGGGTTCGGCATGTCGATCAAGGCGTATGATCCTTTTCTTTCAGCTGAAATGGCGGCCAAGAGGGGGATTGTGATGGCGTCTCTCGAAGACCTTTTTAAGAATTCCGATTTTATTACGGTGCATGTCCCCAAGACAGATGAAACCAAAGGCATGATTGGTGAAAAAGAAATCAATCTGATGAAGAAAACAGTGCGCCTGGTTAATTGTGCCCGGGGGGGGATCATTGATGAGGCGGCACTGGTGCAGTCGTTGGCGTCAAAACGTATTGCCGGCGCGGCGCTCGATGTTTATGATGAAGAGCCGCCTGCGGCGGATCAACCGCTGCTTAAGTTTGATACGTGTGTGCTGACCCCGCATCTCGGCGCATCTACGGCGGAAGCGCAGGTTAATGTGGCTATTGAGATCGCGTATACGGTCAGAGATGCTTTATTGGGTAAAGGCATTCGTAACGCTGCTAATTTTCCGTCGCTGGATGCTGAATCTTATAAGGTGCTTGAACCGTACATTGACCTTGGCGACAAGCTTGGGAAATTCGCGGGACAGCTGGTGAACGGCGGACTTAAAGCCATTACGATCACGTATAGCGGGATTTTGTCAAAATACAATGTTTTACCGGTGACCATGTCTTTGGCTAACGGGGTGCTGAAGCCTATTCTGGCTGACAATGTCAATACCATTAACGCGGTTGACATTGCCAAAGAGCGTGGCATTAATATTGAGGAAATTCATTCAAGCGCCGAAGGTGAGTTTGTTAATGCCATCGCCCTTGAATTGGTTACAGATACGGAACGGTTGGAAGTGTGGGGTACGCTTTCGTCTAACCAGAAGGCCCGTATTGTTAAGGTCAATAATGTTTATGTTGAAGCTGTTCCGTCGGGGAATATTCTTTTTATCCGCAATAAAGATGTCCCTGGCATCGTGGGGGCCGTTGGGACGGCGCTGGGTAATGCTGGGATTAATATCGCCTATATTACTTTCGGGCGTGAAAAAGAAGGCGCGACGGCAGTCAGTGTTGTGAATGTTGATGGAGAAATGCCAGCTTCGGTTATTGAAGGGCTTAGAGCTGTTCCCGGTATTCAGTTTGTTAAAATGTTAAAAGTTTAACCCTCTTTTTTCAATAGGCAGAGGTAATGTTGAAATAACAACGCACATTTTTGTGCAAACGATGTCGTCGATAAAAGATGATATCGCACAATCCGGGTTCAAAGAATGGATTTTGATTTATTTATTTTTTTTGTTGTGGGGATCCAGGAAGCATTGGCGCCGACACATCTGGCAACGGCTGGGGTGCTGGCGTTAGGGTTGCTTTTCTTTAGGAAAGCTACTTCTTCTGTGGTGGCGGCGTATATATTAAATTTTCTGATTATTCTTTTGTTATCGGGTGTTGTTTTTAATTTAGGGGCGGCCACGACGCTGCATGCCTTGCCCTTGTTCAATGTTTTTACAACAGGAAGTTATTTTCTATTGGGTTTTGTTTTTTTGTTCGTCGGCGGGGTGTTCTGGCGTGATTGGCTGTTGATGTCGCGAGGGCAGGTTAGGAATTTGGCGCAATTTTTCGCATGCCTTTCAGTTAATAAGGGATTAGCAGGTTTGATCGGCACGCTGGTGTCTTTTTGGCTTGTGGTTATTTCTAATACCTGTCCGGCGGGGTATCATGCGCAATGGCAGGCTTCAATGGCTTTTTTGCCCGGGAGGCTTTTCAGTTCGTTGAGCGGCTTGTTTTTTTATGAAATTTTCCGGAATGCGTCAACGTTATTTGTTGTTGTTTTTTTTATGATGTTGCGGTTTTTGGGAACAAAGGATTTGGAATGCCGCAAGACGTTGGTTTCAATTATTTTGTCAGCATGTTATTTCGCTATGGGATGTGTATTGGTTTATTTTTTTTACAACAGGTTTTAGAAAAAGGAATGCCTGATGAATATTGTTGTCGTGGGGGCTCAATGGGGGGATGAGGGAAAAGGTAAGCTCATTGATATTCTTTCAAAAGATGTTGACGTCACTGTGCGCTATCAGGGTGGTAGCAATGCCGGCCATACTGTTATTGTGGGGCGCGAGCATTATGTTTTTCATCTTTTGCCATCGGCTATTTTACGTAGCGGCAAGGTGTGTGTGATTGGTAATGGTGTTGTGGTTGACCCTAAAGCTTTGCTGGAAGAGATCGACAGCCTTAAAAAACGCGGCATTATTGTCACGCCGGCACAGCTTAAAATTGCCGTCAACAGCCATATAGTTATGCCGTATCATCGTATTCTTGATGGTTTGCGTGAAAAAATGAGGGAACATCGTATAGGGACAACCGGGCGTGGGATAGGCCCGTGTTATGCGGATAAAGTGACGCGTTGTGGTATCCGGATGGTGGATCTTTTAAACTTACGGGTGTTCCGTGTCAAGCTGGAAGATAATTTACGCGAGAAAAATGAATACTTTAAAAAGGTTTTTGGTCAGGATGGTTTCACCATTGATAGTATTTATAAGGAATATGCGGGGTATGCGCGTCGTTTGAAGCCCTACGTGTGCGATACGGCTTTGTATGTCAATGATGCGATCGCACGGAAGAAATCAGTTCTTTTTGATGGGGCGCAAGGGGCGTTCCTTGACATTGATTTCGGGACGTATCCGTACGTGACATCATCTAATACAACGGTGGGGGGCGTTGCTTCTGGCAGCGGCGTGGCGCCGACGAAATTGGACAAAATTATTGCAGCCGTAAAAGCTTACACGACGCGAGTCGGCGAAGGGCCCTTCCCAACAGAATTTGACCGGAAGATGGAAGAGGAGATCCGTACCAAAGGGAAAGAATTCGGAGCAACCACCGGGCGCGCGCGGCGTTGCGGCTGGTTTGATAGTGTCCTGGTGCGTTATGCCGCAGTCACGGGAGGGTTTGACGAGCTTGCGATCATGAAGCTTGATGTTCTTGATGAACTTAAAACCATCCGTCTTTGCACAGCATATAAATATAAAGGCAAGATTTTTAAGGATTTTCAGCATGATTATGAGATTTTATGCGCTGCGAAGCCTGTTTATGAAGAGATGCCGGGGTGGCAGTCGCCTGTTGGCAGTATCCGTGAATATCGTAAGCTTCCTTTGCGCGCACGCGCTTACCTGGAGCGGATCGAGTCGTTGGTGGGGGTGCCGATTAAATTTATTTCCATCGGGTCAGATCGTGACGAGATTATTGTCCGTTAGGTGTGTGTTTGAAATACATTATTGCTTGAGGGGCATGATTTGAAGAATGCGTTAGTTGTCTTTATTTTTCTTGTTGCCGCCGTCAGCTTTTTTTTGTTGATCCGTTTTGGCCGCGAGAATACGGATATCACAAAAATACTGGAGCAGGAACGTTATAGCCGTATGAGTGCGGAAGAAGAGCTTCAGCGCGGGGAGTATCGTGTCAAAAAGCTGGAGGCAGACCTGCAGTCTACCCAGATCAGGCTTGCCAGGCTCCAGGAATCGATGGATAAAATCAAGGAAGAGAATATTCTTCTTAAGGCGGATATAAAGAAGGCAGAACGTCTTGGGCATTCACAGGAGAATGCGTTGCGCAAAGAGCTTCAGGTTACCGTTCTTGAGAAAGCGGCGTTGGAAAGCCGGCTGGGTAAAATGGCTGAAGAATTGCACAGGGCAAAACCTGATTCAACGCAGGAAAGTTTGCCTGTAGAGGTCGCGCGCTAGATTGTCTGGAATTATTACAGGGGGCAGCGTGAAGAAGATACCTGGGCACGTGGCAATCATTATGGACGGGAACGGGCGCTGGGCTAAAAAGCATGGCTTTGCCCGGACGCAGGGCCATGTCGAAGGTGTCAATCGTGTTGATGATATTGTTCTTGCCGCGTCATTGGCCGGGGTTAAAGTATTGACTCTTTATACGTTTTCTACAGAGAATTGGAAGCGCGACCCTTCTGAAGTATCGATGTTGATGCGGACCCTTGTTTCTGCTTTGAAGCAAAAATTGAAGAATTTATGCGCGAATAAAGTGCGTTTGTGTGTTTCCGGGCGCCGGGATGGCGTCCCTTTATTGGTTTTGCAGGCGTTTGATGAGGCGGTAGCGGTGACCCGGGGGAATCCTGGGATGGTGTTGAATATTGCCTTTAATTATGGAGGCAGACTTGAAATTTTGGATGCTGTCCGTTCTATTGCCCATGACTGTGTCAGCGGCAAGATTTCACCAGAGGCTGTTGATGAGGATCTTTTTGCGTCCCGGCTTTATACGGCGGGGCTGCCGGATCCTGATCTTTTGATCCGTACCTCCGGCGAAAAACGTATCAGTAATTTTCTTTTGTGGCAATTGTCTTACGCGGAATTTTATTTCACGGATAAGAATTGGCCTGAATTTACGGCGGAAGAGTTTAACCTGGCGCTGGAAGATTTCAGCCGAAGGGATCGCCGTTATGGGCTTGTTGCCTCCCAGGGAGATAAGGTATGAATCCGATGCGATGGATCAGCGGGGCTGTTGCGGTGGGATGTGTGGCTTTAGCCGCCTGGAATGCATGGTTTTTTATTGCGCTCATTTGTTTTTTGACAGTTGGCGGTTTGTACGAGTTTTTTTATTTGATAAAAAAGAAGGATATACCGATTTACAGTTATACGGGTATTTTTATCGGGATCATGATTCCTTTGTCTATTTTTACCCGCTTTGAATTGACAAGGAATTGGGAACTTTTACTTATTGTAAGTGGTTTTTTGATTATGCTTCTCCTGCAATTCAAACGTCAGGATAATCGCAATGCCATCCTTGGGCTTTCCACCACCCTTTTTGGCGTGCTTTATGTGTCGTGGTTTTTTAGTTTTATTGTTAAAATTCACCTTCTTTTACCTGGATTTGATGGCGCGAAGCTGGTGCTTTTTATTGTGGCGGTGACAAAGTCCGGGGATATTGGCGCGCTGTTGATTGGATCATGGCTGGGGAAGCATCCGCTTTTACCGCAGGTCAGCCCTAAGAAATCCATTGAAGGTGCGCTGGGGGGGTTGGCATGCAGTACTTTGACGGCAGTTCTGTGCCAGGCCTGGCTGCCGCCGCAGGTGTCGTTTTCAGCCGGTGCCGTAGCGCTCATAGGATTTTTCTTTGGTGGATTGGGTCAGCTTGGAGACCTATCCGAATCCATGATCAAACGGGATTGTAATGTGAAAGATTCCGGGAACCTTCTGCCGGGCATCGGCGGGATCCTGGATCTTATTGACAGCCTTCTTTTTTCTGCTCCGGCGTTTTACCTTTATATGAGTGCGACATTAAATCGTCTTTAAGATATGACAAAGAAACGTATCGCAGTGCTTGGTTCTACAGGGTCTATTGGACGTAACACGCTCAAGGTGATTGAGGATCATGCGGGTCGTTTCGAAGTAGCGGCGCTCACGGCATTTAATAATACCGTCGTGATGGAGGCACAGATCCGGCAGTTCAAGCCTCGATATGTGGCTATGGCTGCGGATAATATTCAGCGGTTAGCCAGAAAATACCCGGATGTAAAGTTTTATGATGCGCGCCGGGATATCCCGGAAATAGTCTCGTTGAAGGATGTTGATGTGGTTGTCATTGCTGTAACAGGTGCTGCCGGGCTTGCGCCTTTTTTGGCGGCGGCACGCGCAGGCAAGGTGATTGCGCCGGCGAATAAAGAAGCGCTGGTTATGGCTGGCGATATTATTATGCATGAGGTCCGGCGGCACGGTGCGGCAGTGATTCCGGTGGATAGCGAGCAGAGCGCGATATTCCAGTGCCTTGAGGGGAGGGCTATTAAAGATGTGCGCTGCATTCATTTGACAGCGTCCGGGGGCCCATTGCGCGATGTGCCGCGTAACCGGCATGACCGTTATAAAATTAAAGATATTTTGGCGCATCCGCGATGGGATATGGGTGTTAAGATTACCGTTGATTCGGCGACCATGATGAACAAAGGGTTTGAAGTTATTGAAGCACAGCGTCTTTTCGGCGTTGGGGTTCGTCAGATCAGTGTCCTGGTTCATCCTGAAGCTGTTGTTCATTCGATGGTTGAACTGAATGACGGAGCAGTTCTCGCTCAGCTGGGTGTGACCGATATGCGTTTACCGATCCAGTATGCTATGACATATCCGGAGCGCTGGCCGACAGGTACGAAGAGGCTTGATCTTGCTTCTTTAGGGCAGTTGACGTTTGCCAAACCGGATCTTGACAGATTTCCGTCATTGGCCCTGGCGTATGAAGCGGCGAGGCTTGCCGGGACGATTCCTGCGGTTTTAAATGCGGCGAATGAAGTGGCGGTGGATGCTTTTTTACGGGAGAGGATTTCTTTTACTGGGATGCATACTATCGTTGAAAAAGTTGTTTTGAAACAACGCAATATCCGCAAGCCGGGGCTTGAGGATATTGAACAGGCTGATACGGCGGGGCGAGTGCGCGCGGCTGAATACATAGAAAGGCTGACATGACGTTTCTCATATTTGTTTTTATTCTTGGTTTCCTGATTGTGGTGCATGAAGCAGGGCACTTCTGGATGGCTCGCCGTAAAGGTGTCCGCGTTGAAGAATTTGCTTTTGGATTTGGTCCTAAATTATGGGGAATAAGAAAAGGTGATACGGAATATCGTATTTGCGCGATCCCGCTTGGTGGTTATGTCAAAATGGCAGGAGATGAGCGTGGTAATTGCAAGGGTGTGGAGGATGAATATTTTTCAAAGCCGACGGGTCATCGTGCGCTTATTATTTTGATGGGTCCCGCGGTTAATTATGTTTTTGCTTATTTATGTTTTGTTGTTGTTTGCTGGATTGGTGCGGTTGATCTTGAAGCGACGTCAAGGGCGGTTCCGGCGAGTATTGGTAAGGTCATGGCCGGGTCAGCGGCCATGGAGGGTGGGCTTATGACGGGAGATATCATTTCGGTTATTGATGGTAAAAAAATCACGAATTGGGTTGAAATGAAAGATAGTGTTACGGCATCGTGTGGACATGTTTTGAATATTGTTGTCATGCGCGAAGGTAAAGCTTTGTCATTTAAAGTCGCTCCGCGGATTGGAAAAACAAAGGATATTTTCGGGCGTGAGCATGCGGAATGCCTTATTGGGATCCAGCCGCATCCGGCTGATCAGGCAAGTCACCTGGTTGTGCGGCGTTACGGCTTCTTTGAGGGATTTGTCAAGGGGGCTGAAGACTTGAGGGATATTACGATCAAGACGTACGCTGCGCTTTGGCAAATTGTAACGGGGCAACGTTCGGCCAAGGAAGGAATGACGGGCCTGGTGGGGATGTTCTTTATCGTTAAGGATGCGGCAAGTGTCGGATTTTCATTTCTTTTATATGTTGTTGGTGTCATCAGCGCGAGTCTGGCGTTGTTTAATATATTGCCGCTGATCCCGCTGGATGGCGGTCACTTGGCCCTTTTGGGGCTTGAGAAATGGCGTGGCCGGACATTGTCTCCCCGCACAGAAGATTTTATTATGAAGGTAGGGTTTGCTCTGATCATTGCCATGGCTTTGTTTGTTTTTTATGTTGATTTTGAGCGTATCGGGCTTATTGATCGTCTTAGGTCTTTAATTAAATAAAAAAGGAGCCGCTGATGCCACCTGTTGATATTGATTATGACGAGATCAAGGCGCGTTTGCACAGGTTCATGATTGCCAAGACTGAATTCTTAAAAGTCAAGGATGCCATGAATGAAGATCAGATGCGCATGTTTGTCGATAAGGCGATCAATGACCTGACCCGTGAAACAGAGATGGATATTCCTTTTGAGTACCGGATACGCCTTATACGGGAACTGACGGCTGCCGGCGTCAGCCTTGGGCCTTTGCGTCCGTTGATGGAAGATGCTGATATTTCTGAGATCATGATCAATGGTCACAAGAATGTTTATGTTCAGAAAAAAGGAAAGATTACCAGGACGGCTATTAAATTTGATGATAACGCGCAATTGATGCATACAATTCAGAAAATATTAACAGCGGCAGCGACATCGCGCCGAGTTGATGAATCTTCACCATATGTTGATTTTTCAATGGCGGATGGCTCTCGTGTGAATATCATTATCCCTCCGTGTTCGATGTCGGGTCCGGTGATGACTATCCGTAAATTTTCCCGTGATATCAGCACGGTTGAAAATCTTATTAATCTTGCCACCATTAACCGTGCTATGGCGGATTTTTTGATTTCGGCGATCAAGGCCAAGTTGAATATTGTTTTTTGCGGTGCCACAGGTTCAGGAAAAACAACGATCCTTAATGTCCTTTCGGCGCACATCCCCGGTGAGGAGCGTATTATTACCATCGAGGATACAGCCGAGTTGCGGTTGATGCAGGAACATGTGGTGAATCTGCAGTCTAAGCCGATTAATATTGAAGGCAAGGGGCAAGTGACCATCAGGGATCTGTTTATTAACACCCTGCGCATGCGCCCGGACCGGATCATTGTGGGAGAGGTCCGTGGTGATGAAATCCTGGACATGATCCAGTCTATTGCTTCCGGCCATGCGGGGACGCTTGCGATTGTGCATGCAGATTCTCCTGAGGAGTGTTTTAACCGCATGATCACCATGATGCTCATGTCGGGCATACGCCTTTCCGGTGAACAGATTCATCAACAGATCGCCAGATCTATTGATATTATTGTTTATTCGGAATTGTTCATGGACGGTGTCAGGAGGGTTAAACATATTACGGATCTTTCTTATAACAGGGCTACGGGAAAGATTTCGCTGGAAGATCTTTTTACTTTCAGGCAGGACAGTGTTGATCCGGAAGCGGGTAAGATCAGCGGAGAATGGGTGATGACGCGCCGGAGGCCTTCGTTTGCTGAGAAATTTATCAAGCGGAATATCCAGTTGCCTAAGGAATTCGAATAAATACAAGGGGTATCAGCGTATGAAATGGTCATCTTATTTTATTCCGACACTTAAGGAAGCGCCGGCCGGGGCTGAAGCGATCAGTCATCAACTGCTTTTACGGTCAGGGCTTGTTCACATGCTGACGTCGGGCGTGTATTCTTATTTGCCGCTGGGATTACGGGTTCTTTCAAGAATTGAGGGTATTATCCGCGCGGAAATGAATGCGGCCGGCGCGCATGAACTGCTGATGCCGGCGTTACATCCTCTGGATGTGTGGCAACAAACTGGCCGTGATAAAACCCTTGAAGATGTCATGATCCGTTTTAAAAACAAGAAGGGCGCGGATATGTGCCTGGGGCCGACGCATGAGGAGATTATTACGGACCTTGTGAAGAGTTTTGTGCAATCTTATCGTCAGTTGCCGGTGACGTTGTATCAGATTCAGACAAAATTTCGGGATGAAACCCGCCCGCGTTTCGGGGTGGTGCGCGCGTGTGAATTCATCATGAAAGATGCTTACAGCTTTGATACGGATGAGGAGGGTCTCAAGAAAAGTTACGCGGCCATGTACCAGGCGTATAACCGGATTTTTGCCCGGTGCGGCTTAAAGCCTATCATTGCTGAGGCGGACAGCGGCGCCATGGGAGGGAAAGTTTCTCATGAATTTCTTGTCCCGGCGCCTATTGGCGAAGATAAGGTTAAGGATGAGGCGGGTGTGGAGCATGTGGCCATTGAGGTCGGGCATATTTTTCAGCTGGGGACAAAATATACTGAAGCAATGTCGGCCCGATACCTGGATGAGTCCGGGAAACAGCATCCGATTGTCATGGGCTGTTATGGGATTGGCGTGAGCAGGCTGCTTGCCACCATCATTGAGGCGCATCACGATCCCAAAGGCATATGCTGGCCGGCAGGTGTCGCGCCGTTTGAGGTGGAAGTTCTTCCGGTTCAAGTGAGCGACGTCCAAGCCATGTCTGTGGCAAAGTCTATTTACGACGGGTTGACAAAACAGGGAATTGATGTTTTAATGGACGACCGCGATGAGAGCGCCGGCCGTAAATTCAATGATGCGGATCTGGTCGGGATTCCCTGCCGTGTGACGATAGGCAAGAGGGGTCTTCTTGAAGGAAAGGTTGAAATCAAGGATCGAACGACCGGTGTTGTTGAGGCTGTGCCGTTGGATGATGCCATGAGGCATGTGATAGGTATTATTAATGGAAAAAATGAATCCGCTGGTCAAATCAGTTGAAAATCTGGCAGAACCTATTTGCGTTGAGCTCGGGATCGAGCTTGTTGAGGTGACGGTGCGGGATTGCCGGGGCGATGTGAATATTCAGGTTTTTGCTGATAGGCCGACAGGCGGTATCGGCATGGATGAATGTGTTACGCTTAACCGCCGGCTTGCGCTTGAACTGGACAATGTGCTTGATTTGGGAGATAATTATACCCTTGAAGTTTCGTCGCCGGGATTAGACCGGTATTTTTCAGGGTACCGTAATTTACACCGGGCTCTTGGCCGTGATGTTCGTTTATTGCTTAAAGAGCCAGTGAGCGGCAAACGTGAAATCTCAGGTAATTTGATAGCGGTGTCCGAAATAGATGTTATCCTTAAAACCCGTCAGGGAGAAGTGGTTGTCCCGATGGAAAAGATAGAAAAAGCCAGGCAGATCATTAACTAAAAGAGGGAATTTATGGAAAGTGAATTGATAACGATCCTTGAGCAGATCGAACGCGATAAAGGTATTGCTAAAGAAGTTTTGATCGAGGCCGTGGAGGCAGCGGTGGCATCGGCCGCGCGCAAGGTGTGGACTGTCGGCAAGGAAGAAGATGTTACGGCCAAGCTGGATCTTAAGACCGGCAAGATCCAGGCATTTGCCAATGGCCAGGAAATCCGTTCCAGCGAGTTCGGGCGTATCGCGGCGCAGACAGCAAAACAGGTTGTTTTTCAAAAAATCCGTGAAGCTGAAAAAGATGTCATTTATAATGAATACAGCATCAGGGTCGGGCAGATTATTTCGGGCAGTGTTTATCGTTTCGATCGCGGCAGTGTGATTGTCGATCTCGGCAAGACAGAAGCTGTCATTCCCCGGAGTGAGTTGTGCGGCAAGGAGGAATTCAAGCAGGGTGACCGTGTCCGTGCATTTATTCTCGAAGTTCAGCGTGAATCCCGGGGCCCCCAGATTGTATTGTCCCGCGCGCATCCGAATTTCGTTAAACGTTTGTTTGAACTTGAAGTCCCTGAAATTTATGAGGGTATTATTGAGGTTAAATCCATTGCGCGTGATCCGGGCGAGCGTACGAAAATTTCTGTTTTTTCGAAAGATGACAAGGTGGATTGCGTCGGTGCCTGCGTCGGCATGCGCGGGTCGCGCGTGAAGAATATTGTCAATGAATTGCACGGTGAGAAAATTGATATCGTCCGTTATTCTCCTGATATCAAGGAATATATCCAGGCATCCCTTTCTCCGGCGGAAATATCCCAGATGCAGATTCTCGGCATTGAAAAGAAAGCGAATATCATTGTGGCTGATGACCAGTTGTCCATTGCCATTGGCCGTTATGGGCAAAATGTCAGGCTGGCTGGCCGCCTTTTGGGATGGGAGCTTGATATTTTCTCGGCGAATCAGTGGGCAGAGCATTTGAAGCAGCAGGAACGGGGCGATACTGTTGAAGAGTCTGTGGTGCAAGAGGTTGTTGAGGATAAAACTGATAATTCCCAACCCGCCGGTGATGCGGAGACGCCAGAAAACCCGCTGATACAGGATAATGCCTCTGAAGAATAATGCGGTGTGCGTCCCGTCCGTTGCCAGGTGCGCGGGGGAAAGAAGATCAGGGGTTCAAACCCGGAAAGACAACAATATATGTTACTCAGGGATCTTGTCAAGCAATATAACATCAGCGAGGATGTGCTTCTTTCGACGCTGAAAGCGCTTAAATTGCGCGCCAAGGGGGATACCCAGGAGTTGAGTCCCGGTGTGCTGGCCCTGTTGAAAAGTGATCTTCAGGAAAGGGGGCTTATTCCTGTTGAGAAAGAGG